>DASVCG010000539.1:0-8509 GCA_036381755.1 Phycisphaeraceae bacterium
GCATGAACGGGATGGTCGAGAAATTCGCGACCCTTTGGCCGGAGGTGGCGTTGCTCGTGGGGGCGACGGCGTGCCTGGTCACGGGCTTGTCGCCGTCGCGGTCGACGCGGCGCGCCACGCCCTGGGCAGCGGGGGCGGCGCTGGTTTTGGCGGGCATCCTGGCGCCATTGAGCCAGGGCTCGCCCCAGGCGGGGCTGGACGGCCTGGCGCTGTTCGTCAAGCTGGCGGTGGTGGGGGTGGGGCTGATCCTGCTGCTGGTGGCGGTGGGCGTGCCGGGCCAATTGAAGCAGACGCGCATGGCTGAGGCGGCGCGGGTGTTTGAGCCCGGCGACGTCATGCGGGGCGAGTTCTACGCCTTCTTCCTGCTGAGCCTGGCGGGCGTGATGCTCACCGCGGGCGCCGGCGACCTGGTGTGGCTGTTTCTGGCGCTGGAGCTGACCAGCCTGCCCACCTACGTGATGGTGGGCACCAGCCGCGACAACGTCGAAGCGCAGGAGTCAGCGGTCAAGTACTTTTTCCTGGGGGCGATGTCCGCAGCGGTGTTCCTATACGGCTTTGCGTTGATCTACGCGGCCACGGGGTTCACCGATTTTGAGAGCATCCGGGGCGTGATCCAGCAGGAGCTGGCCGCGGGCGGGGCGATGTCGCCGCTGCTGCTGATCGGGCTGGTGCTGGCGGTGGTGGGCATCTGCTTCAAGATCGCCGCGGTGCCGATGCACTTTTACGCCGCGGACGTGTACGAGGGCGCCGCGACGCCCGTGACGGCGTTTTTGGCCTTTGTGCCCAAGACAGCGGGGTTCGTGGCGCTGGCGCTGCTGCTGGAGCAGGTGGGCTGGCCCTTGCCGCCGGCGCTGGCGTGGCTTTTGTGGCTGATCGCGGTGCTGACGATGACGGTGGGCAACGTGCTGGGGCTGCTCCAGAGCAACGTCAAGCGGGTGCTGGCCTACAGCTCGGTGGCGCACTCGGGGTACATGATCGTGGGGCTGATGGCCGGGCCTGCGGTGCTGGGCGGCGGGGCGCTGAGCGACGGCATCGCCGCGGTGCTGTTCTACCTGATCGCCTATGGGCTGGCGACGATCGCCGGCTTCGCGGTGCTGGGCTGCCTGCGGGTCAGGGGGGACGAGGCCCAGACCTTCAACGACCTGGCCGGCCTGCGGTTCCGTCAGCCCCTGCTGGCGGGCATCATGATCGTGAGCATGCTCTCGCTGCTGGGCATGCCCCCGCTGGTGGGCTTCATCGGGAAGGTGTACCTGTTCATCCCGGCCTACAAGGCCGGCTACGTCTGGCTGGTGGTGATCGCGCTGATCAACTCGGCCATCTCCGCGGTGTATTACCTGCGGATCGCGTCGGTGTGCTTCCTGGGTGAGCCGGCTCCGGGGGTTGAGCCGGCGGCGGCGCCGGCGAGGCGGTGGGGGGCGGCCATCGCCGCGGTCGCCGCGGTGGTGCTGGGCGTGGCCGGCGCGGAGCTGGTCGATTCAGCCCATCGCGCCACCACTTCCGCGCAGCAGCAGGCCGCGGACAGTGGTCCCGCCAGCGGGCAGACGGCGGAGAGCGGAAGTCAAATCACCAACCGCACCGCTGCAGAGAGCTGATGACTCCGCGGCACGCGTTGCGGCGAGCAGTGGCGATAAGCCGTGGTGGTTTCGTGATCAGGTGACCGGGTAGCGATGTGACAAGGCGATGGGGAGCGGGTGATTAGGAGCGGCCCCTCGCCCTACCTCCTTCGGTGCAAGCGGGGCAGCGGGCTGAATCAGGAATCCCCAGCCCTGAACCCCTGACCCCTGGTCTCCACTCTTCTTGGCCCCTGTGGCGACTCTTCCCGGTCTTTATACCTCTACTCGCCTTGCTGAGCGGCTGGGTGGGTCGTCTGGGCCAGCGGGGGGTGACGGTGGATGGGCTGGCGGCGGAGGAGGCGGGCGTCGGGCAGGGGCGAGCCCATCGGCTGCCCGCACGAGGGGCAAGCGCTCATTTCGTCGAACCGGCTCAGGTAGGCCATCACCACCGACACCACTGTCGCGTGGCTCCAGGTCAGCGGCGAGACCGACAGCGGCGCATTGGTCTGCGGGTGGACCTGCTCAGCCAGCACGCCCGAGGGCAGCGCCCGATCCGCCACCCAGTTCAGGATGGGCAGCGCCTGTTGCAGTTCCTGCGTGTCGCGGGCGCGGGCGATGTAATACTCGGCTAACCACAGCGTGCAGATGAACCAGGGGTTGCCCGGCACGTCGGGCGCGTCGCGCACCACCTGGTGGTAGTGATCGTTCTCGTACCGCGCCACGCCCCCCACGGGCGTCTTAACCCACAGCCGCTGCTCGATCGCCGCCATCGTCTTGGCCACGCGCTCATCGTCCACCGGCAGCAGGTCCATGGCGAAGATGGCGTACATGGAGCTGTCGACCGCGGGGTCGTGCTCGAATCGGCAGGGGGGTTCGCCATCGGCGTGGGCTGAGCGGCCGTTGCCCCCGTTGGGGGAGGCGTCGGCGGCTGGGGCGAAGAAGTCCTCGGGGCTGGCGGCTGGATCGCGGCCCGCGGCCACCTGGGCAATGAGCGAGGCGGTGCGCTCGTGGTCCAGCGGGACGATGCGGCGGAGGAACCGCCCGTGCTCATCGGACCAGAAGTAGCGGGCGAACGCCTCGCGCACCTCCTGGGCGGCCTGGGCGTAGCGGGCGGCGCGCCTGCTGTCGCCGAAGCACACCGCGAACTGCCAGGCCGCTTTAAGCCCCGCGTACACCGTGGCGGTGGTGAAGGCGTGGACGCCCCAGCGCTCCTCCCACAGGTCGTAGCTGGGCAGGGGCAGGTGGGTGAGCGGGTCGCGGAAGCGGACAAGGAAGTCCGCTGCGGCCTGGATCAGCCGCAGCCACAACGGGCGGACGAACTCGATGTCGCGGTAGCGCACGTAGTGCCGCCAGAGGGCCCAAAGCACCAGGGCGGTCTCGTCCTCCTGGATGGGCAGTTGCGGTCGGCCGTAGGCCACCCACGGGTGCCAGCTCGAGGCCAGCGAGCCGTCGGGGTTGTACTTGTGCAGGAAGTAGCCGTCGTCGGTGATGATCCTGGCGCACAGCGAGAAGAAGGATCGCGCCACGTCGGGGAAGCCCGCGGCGTCCAGCGCGTCGGCCACGAAGGCCCCGTCCCGCGGCCACAGGTAAGAATAGGTGTCGCGGGAGAACTGCATGATGTCCGAGTCGTTGGCGGCGATGATGGCGCCGGAGTTGTCGATCTGCGTGCGCACGATCAGGAGCGACCGCTTGAACAGATCGACCACCTTGGGAGGCAGGCCGGCGGGGGCGTCGTCCTCCAGGCCGCTGCGCGTCGCCGCCAGCCACAGCCGCCAGTAGGCGATCGTGCGGTCGATTATGCCCTGGGGCGTCTCGCGGTGGAGGAACTGGTGAAGCTCCTCGATGTCGTCGTAGCGGAAGCCGCAGCCGATGACCAGGTGGACGACGCGGCTGCCCGAGGCCGGTAGCTGCAGGGCGACCATCATGGTCGAGTCGACCGCGCCCTGGGCGATGGGGTTGAGGCCCAGGTGGCCGTCCTCCGCGTCGCGCCAGGTGCCCTCAGCGCCGCCGAAGCCCGCGGCGCCGGTGGCGTACTCGTCGATCCGCTGCTCGCCGTCCATATAGAAGCAGGCGGTGATGTACCGCTGCTGGCGGTAGTGGATGAGGCAGCGCAAGCGGGGGTCGTAGTAGGCGGTGTCCCCCACCTTGGTCGAGTACATGTGGAAGTCCTGGTGGTGGAACAGGTGCACCTGGCGGGGCTGGTCGTGCAGGTTGACCATCTCGATCCGCCGCACCAGGACGCTGCGGTGGAAGTCCACCACGTCGCAGCAGCGCATCTCCAGTTGGAGCGGCTCGTGGCGGAGGGTGACGTCGGTGGCCAGCGTGTCGCGCTGGTAGCCCAGGTGGATCTCCCAGCCCTCATGCGACCAGTAAAGCCGCCTGCGTCGGCGGTCCTCGCGGTTGCGTGGGGTGCGGGGGAGCTGCGCCCAGACGCCCAGGCGGCACGGCCCGCCGCCGGCGTGATTCTCCTGCCCCACGTGGGGGAAATACAGGTCACGGAGCCGGTAGTGCTGGTCGAATGTCACCAGCATCTGACCGTTGCCCACGGGGATGTCTCGCGGCATGGCGGCCTTTCGTGGGGTGATGAGGCAGGCGAGCCCTCGGGGCGGCGTCTATCCCTCCAGCGGCGCGACGCAACACGCCTGCGGCCCCCCGGCGGCCCGGCGCAGGGCGGGCTGCTGCCTATTCAGTCCATCGGCCAGGATTGGGGCCTTGATTGAGTTTCCACCGGGGTTGGCGAGAGCTTTCGGGGGTGTTTCCAGCGGGCACTTCCGGAGGCATTTCCCAGGAGAACTTCCCGCGGGGCACTTTCGGCGGGGAACTTCCGGGGCCGGGGGGCACTTCCAGGGAAACTTCCGGGGGCGGGGCGGCTGGACGCTGAGGCGGGTTCTGCTACGATTCTTGACTGCCCTGGCCCGGCTTGCCGAGGCGGCGGGGCAGCCCCACGACGACGCGACGGAATGTAACCATGCCCCAGATTACCATTGATGGCCAGGTCTGCCCGTTTGAGGGCAAAAAGACCATCCTCCAGGTCGCCCTCGAGAGCGGCATCGAGATCCCGCACTACTGCTACCACCCGGGATTGACCGTCGTCGCCAGTTGCCGCATCTGCCTGGCGGAGATCGCCCAGCCCAACCCGCGGGCCGATAACAAGCTTGAGCTATTGCCTAAGCTGGTGCCCACCTGCCAGACGCCTGCTGCCGACGGCATGGAGGTCTACCTCAAGAGCCCCAAGACGATCGCCAACCAGAAGGCGGTGATGGAGTATCTGCTCATCCATCACCCGCTGGACTGTCCCGTGTGCGACCAGGCCGGGGAGTGCTACCTCCAGGACTACAGCTACAAGTACGGCCGAAGCTCCTCACGCTTCGAGGAAGCCAAGCTCAAGCAGCCCAAGAAGGACATCGGCCCCAACGTGCTGCTCTACTCCGACCGCTGCATTATGTGCACCCGCTGCGTCCGCTTCACCAAGGAGGTGACCGGCACGGGCGAGCTGGGCGTGTTCGGCCGGGGCAACAAGGAGCAGATCGACATCTTCCCCGGCAAGCCGCTGGACAACGAGCTTTCGGGCAACGTGGTGGACATCTGCCCCGTCGGCGCGCTGCTGGACAAAGACTTCCTCATGTCGATGCGCGTCTGGAACCTCAAGAAGACGCCCAGCATCGACGGCATCACCGCCAGCGGGGACAATATCTCCATCGAGCACAACGAGGGGCGCATCTACCGCGTCAAGCCGCGCACCAACCTGGAGGTGAACCGGTGGTGGATCTCCGACGAGATCCGCTACGGCTGGAAGTTCGTCCACAGCGACGACCGCTTCCGTTCGCCCATGCACAAGGTGCAAGGCGCGCTGGAGGCGTGCGACTGGAAGCGGGCTTACACGCTGACAGTCGACCGGTTCAAGGAGGCGGTGGCGCAGGGGGGGCCCGGCTCGCTGGCGCTGATGGTCAGCCCCATGCTGCCGTGCGAAGAGGCGTATCTGCTGGGCAAGCTGATCATCGCGCTGGACCCCGAAGCCCTCATCGGCGTCGGCCCCATCCCGCGCAAGGGGGAGGACAAGACTTTCTCCGGCGGCTACCGCATCCACGCGGAGAAGTGCCCCAACAGCCGGGGCGTCCGCCGCGCTTTGGGCCAGCTCACCGACCAGGTGCTCGACTACGACGCCTTCCTCCAGCAACTGGCCGGCGGGAAGGCGCAAGGCGTGCTGCTGACGGGCAACTACCCCAGCGCCTGGGCCACGCCGGAGATGGTCAGCGCCGTTTCGGGCAAGTTCACGGTGCTCATCGACACGCTGCCCAACGACCTGACGCAGCGTGTGGACGTGCTGATGCCCGGTGCGACCTGGGCGGAGAAGGCCGGCACGTTCGAGAACGCGGACAACCGCCTCCAGAGCTTCCAGCAGGCCATCCCCGTGATCGAATGGGCCAGAGCCGAGGGCCAGATCGCGCTGGACCTGCTGGCCGCTGCGGGCGAAGCGGAGCCGGCGCGGTACGACGCGGAGCGCATCCGCCACGAGATGGGCGACGCCTTCGTCACCGATGTGCACCACCCGCAGGAGCGCGTCGAGGCGTATTCCGACATGGAGTATGTCGAGCTGTGACCGAAAGAACAGAGGGCAGCGGGCAGACGGTAGAGGGCAGAAAAAGACAAACTACATAGCCCGCCCCCAGTGGGCGCGCGGATGGAACTGCATCCGATAGCCCGCCCCCAACGGGGGCGCGGCTGGGGCTGCATCAAAAAGGCGGGGGTACATGAATAAGCCCTCTCCCCCCGTGGGGGAGAGGGTAGGGTGGGGGGCTAAGACAGCGGGTAGAGGGTAGGGGGCAGACGGCAGGGGCTATTACCAACGCCCTATCCCTCTTTCTCTGTGCCTCCATGCCTCTGCGGTTATTTGGTTGAAGTGTTTCCCTGGCCATGAACCCGGCGTTGCTGCTGTTTGACATTGACGGGACGCTGCTGCACACGAGCGGGGCGGGCGGGAAGGCCATGCGCCTGGCGGCGGCGCAGCTATTCGGCGAGCAATTCAGCTTCGACGGCATCAACTTCAACGGGATGCTCGATCCGGACATCTTCGCCCAGGCGGCGCAGCAGAGCGGGTTAGACAACCATCACCAGCACCACGAGGCGTTCCGCCGGGTTTATTTCGACCAGCTCAAGACGATGCTGGAGCGCGACGCGGCGCAGGTGCGGGCGATGCCGGGCATCCCGCCGCTGCTCCAGACGCTGCGCCAGCGGGCCCATGAAGCGGGCGACCTGGTGCTGGGGCTGCTCACGGGCAACTACACGCACACCGCGCCGCTCAAGCTCGAAGCGGCGCGGATCGACCCGGCCTGGTTCAGCGTCACCGCTTTTGGCGACGAAGGCTCGACCCGCGCGGACCTGGTGGCCCTGGCGATGAGGAAGTATGAGGCCCGCGTCGGCCGATCACCCGATCCGTCGCGGGTGATCGTGATCGGTGACACGCCGCGCGACGTGGCCTGCGCCAAGGCGCACCAGTGCGTGGCCTTCGCTGTGGCCACCGGTAGCTACAGCGTCGCGGAGCTGACCGCTGCCGGCGCCGATGTCACCGTTCCCAGCCTCGCCGACCCCCAGCCCCTGGTGCGCCTCCTTTGATCTATCAAGAGCCGGGGGGCGGATCACGGCCGATCGCTGATTTTGACGGAATGCCCGCGGCAACAGCCGATTCGCTGTTCACAATCGCCATTCACGATCGGCAATCGTCGCTGGAATCGCGTTCTGTCAGCGGGTACGATAGATGATTTAGCCAGGAGGTTCAGGCCGTGGTCGGTTCCACCACATCATCCACGCCGCCTGCCGAGGCGGATTTGGCTGCTCATTGTCGGGATTTGGCCCAGCGGGCGCAGGCTGCGGCACGGTCGCTGACGGCTCTGCCCCGCGGCAAGCGCGACGAGGCGCTGGAGGCCATCGCCCAGGCCCTGGCGGGCGCGACCCAGGAGCTGAAGCAGGCCAACGCCCAGGACCTGGAGGCCGGCCGCGCCGCGGGCCTGAGCTCGGCCATGCTCGACCGCCTCACGCTCACCGACGCTCGCCTCGCGGCGTTGGTCGAGTCGGTCCGCCAGATCGCGCTTCAGCCCGACCCCGTGGGTCAGGTGATCGAGGGCCGTGTGCTGGCCAGCGGCATCCGCTTGCAGAAGGTGCGCGTGCCCATCGGGGTGATCCTGATCATTTTCGAGAGCCGGCCCAACGTCACCTGCGACGCCGCGGCCTTGTGCCTCAAAAGCGGCAACGCGGTGATCCTGCGCGGCGGCAAGGAGGCGCGCCACTCCAACGCCGCCATCGCCCGCTGCGTCCGCGCCGGCCTGGAGGCCGCGGGCCTGCCTGCCGACCTGGTGCAACTGGTCGACACCCCCAACCGCGCCGCGGTGGGCCACCTGCTCCAGCTTGAGGGGCTTATCGACCTGTGCATCCCCCGCGGGGGCGAGTCGCTCATCCGCGCGGTCGCCCAGCAGGCGCGCATCCCCGTCATCAAGCATTACGCGGGCAACTGCCACCTCTACATCGACCACCCCTGCGATGAGGGCATGGCCCTGGAGGTCTGCATCAACGCCAAGACGCAGCGCCCCGGCGTATGCAACGCTGTCGAAACCCTCCTGTTCCACCGCGAGGCAGCGGACGGCGGCCTCCTGGCGCGCATCTGCCAGGCCCTGGCTGAAAAGGGCGTGGAGATCCGCGGCGACGCACGCACCTGCTGCCTCTTCCCCCAGGCCAAGCCCGCCAGCGAGCAGGACTGGTTCACCGAATACCTCGACAAGATCGTGGCGGTGCGCGTCGTCGATTCGCTGGAGCAGGCCATCGAGCACATCAACCGCTACGGCTCGCAGCACACCGACGCAATCCTCACCAGCCGGATCGACGCCGCGGACACCTTCGTCCAGCGCGTCGACTCGGCCAACGTGTTCGTCAACTGCTCCACGCGCTTCTCCGACGGCGGGCAG
>DASVCG010000540.1:0-2332 GCA_036381755.1 Phycisphaeraceae bacterium
GGGGTTAGCTACGGGCTACCACTGGCCATCGAGCAGGCGGTAGATGGCCTGGGCGACGCCGTCGCGGTCGTTGGAGGCGGTGACGTGATCGGCCTGGGCCTTGGCGGCCTCGATGGCGTTGCCCATGGCGATGCCGCAGCCGGCAGCAGCGAGCATGGGCAGGTCGTTGACCTCGTCGCCGATAGCAGCGATCTGCTCCGCCGGCACGCCGCGCTGCTGCGCCACCCACTGGACGCCTCGCCACTTGTCCACCCCCGCGGCGAAGATCTCCAGCACGTGCAGGCTGTGGCTGGGATCGGATCGCTGGAGCCAATCGAAGTGGTGCAGGAGCACGCGGTCGCCGAACCGCTGCCTCACCCGCTGGGCGATGATGGGCAGGCGCCGGCCCGAGGCGACCATCCCCACGCGCAGTGTGTGGTGCAGGTCGTCCACGGTCAGGTCGCGCTGAAAGTGCGCCTTGGCCCCGGTGGCCTCGAACCACCACTCGGTGTTGGCGGTGAGCTGCCCGCGGCCGGTGACGAGGTAGTCGTGCCCGGCCAGGTTGGCCTCGCGGTACACGAGCACCGCTTCGGGCTCATCCCAGAGGCACTGGACCAGCTCCATCGCCAAGTGCGGCTCGATGACTGAAAAATCCAGGCTTTGGCCGGTCACGATATCCGCCACAGCAGCGCCGGTGACGAACACGCCGGTGCCCAGGCCCGCCAGCGAGGCCAGCACCCCCTTGGCCTCGCGCCAGCCCCGGCCGGTGCAGGGGACGATGTCGAGCCCGGCCTGCTGCGCCGCGAGGACCGCCTCGCGGTTGGCGTCGCTGACTTGGCCGTGGGGGTTGAGCAGCGTTCCGTCCAGATCGACCGCCAGGATGCGATACTTCATGCGGGGCAGTTTCTTGTGCCGGGCCGGGGATTTCAAGCGCTCCACGGTGCGGGGGCCGTGGCCCGGTGCTGGGAAGCGTCAGAGCAGGGGCGAGAGCAGCGCCGCGGCGCTTTCGAGGTACTGGCTGGTCAGCGGCCGCCTGCGCCATTCCCTGAGGCTCAGGGCCTTGCACTGGGAGAGGTATCGCTGCTGGGCGAACCGCAGCAGGTGGGTGATGTTCGGGCCGTACAGCAGCACATTGATCTCGAAGTTGAGGTAGAACGACCGCACGTCGATGTTGGCTGAGCCCAGGAGGGCGAAGGCGTCGTCGACGGTGATGGTTTTGGCGTGGAGCATGCCGCCGCAGTAGGTGAAGATTCCGACGCCGGCGTCCATGAGCTGATCGAAGTGCCATCGCCCAGCCGCGGCGACGATGGGGTGATCGCTCTTTTCCGGGACGATGACCGCCACCTCCACGCCGCGGTCCACCGCCATGGACAGGGCCAGCGTCGTGGGCTCATCGGGCACGAGATAGGGGGTGGTGATGATGATCTTGCGTCGGGCTGAGTTCAGCGCCGCCAGCAGGACGCGGCGGAACGTCTCGGCCTCGTGGTTGGGGCCGGTGGGGACCACCTGGGCCGCGGTGCGGCCGACGGATTCCAGGGGCGGGAACAGGTCCGGCCCGCTCAGCCGCCGACCGGTCTCAAACGTCCAGTCGTCCAGGAATGCGAACTGGAGCTGAGAAACCACCGGCCCGGTGAGGCGGGCGCTGAGGTCGATCCACTTGCCGGCGCGTTTGTGGCCGTAGTCCTCCACGACGATGTTGTGGCTGCCGGTGTAGGCGACTCGGCCGTCGATGACCGCGATCTTGCGGTGGTTGCGCAGGTCGATCCGGGCCAGCTTGCGCCGCCAGGGGGCCACCGGGAGCGCCGGCTGCACCTCGACGCCCGCAGCAGCCATCTCCGCGGCCATCTCGCTGCGGAACAGCGAGCGCGAGCCGGCTGCGTCCACCAGCAGTCGGCACTGGACGCCCCGCCCCGCGGCGCGCTTGAGCGCTTCGCTGACCTGCCGGCCCACCGCGTCGGGCCAGTAGATGTAGTAGAGCAGGTGGACGTGACGCCTGGCTGTGTCGATGTCGCGGATCAGCTTGTCGATGAAGCCGCTGGCCTCGGGCAGCAGCTCCACGTCGTTGCCGCCGACGATGGGGTTCCCGCTGATCTGCTCAGCGTGGATGATCATGTTTTCCTGCTCGGGTAGGACCTCGGGCCGCTCGATGTAGGCCTGCATCTCCGTCAGGCGTGCGGGTGTGCGGACCACGCCCATGAATTGGCGGTGCGACCGCGCCCGCCGCCGACCGAGGTAGCTGACCCCCACCAGCAGGTACACCGCCAGGCCGACTTCGGGGAGGAAGAAGATCAGTGCCAGCCACGCCAGGGAGGTGGGCGGGCTGAACCGCCGCCTCAGGATCACCACAGTCATC
>DASVCG010000541.1:0-4495 GCA_036381755.1 Phycisphaeraceae bacterium
GGTCCTGCGGCCGAAGAAGTCCTCATCCACCGTCCAGAACTGCTTGAGTGAGGTGGTCAGGCGGGTGAAGTCGAAATCGCCGCCCAGCGCCCCGACCCGCTCGATCCCCAGCTCCCAGGCGCTGCCCTCGGTGGGGAAAAGCGCGCTGTCGGTCGTGTTGCGTTCCAGGACGAATCCCAGCCCCGTCACCAGGCTCGCGCCCTCCACCGCCACCACGTCCACCGGCACCGAGGGCTCCAGCTCGCTGAGCTCCACCTCGGTGGCGCGTGCCCGAACCGAGGCCGACCACACGTCGCCGAACCGCTGCCCCAGGCCTATCGCTCCGCCCAGCCGCTGCTCGTCGTAGCTTTCCAGCTCTCGCGTGAAGAAAAATAGCTGGGTGTCCAGGAAATAGTCGCTCTCCAGCAGGTAGGGCTCGCGGAAGTTGACGGCGTAGCGGCTAACCTCGCTGCCGGGCTGGATCGTCAGGGCGAAGTATTGCCCCGCGCCGCGGAACGCCTTGCCGGTGAAGAGCTCGCCCGCGCTTTCGGGCACATCAGCGATGTCGAAGTTCCGCTGGACCAGGTCGATCGCGCCGATGACGCCGGCGTCGGAGCTTACCCCCGCCCCGAACGTCAGCGAGCCGGTGGTCTGCTCCTCCACCTGGATCAGCACGTCACGCACCGGGTCGCCCGGCTCGCCCAGCACGGTCACCGTGCTCTCGCTGAAAAGCGGGCTCTCCATCAGCCGCTGACGCGTTTTATCCAGACCCGTGCGGTCGAAGGGCCTGCCCGGCGTCATCCCGCGCACCTGGCGCAGGATCACCTTGTCCTTCGTCACATCGTTGCCGCGAACAGCCACCTTGCCCACCAGCGACGGCCGGCCCTCCTCGACGCTCACCACCACGTCCACCCGCGGCTGATCCTGGTGGAACAGCGGGTGAATCTCGACCGACGTGTCCAGGAAGCCCAGTTGGCCGTACAGATCCCGGATCGCATCGATGGACTGCTGCACCTGCTGGGCCGAGTAGACGCCCCCCTGCCGCAGCTCCATCGCCCGCAGGATCTGCTCGACGGGAAAAAGCTGCGTCCCCTCGATGCGGATGCTCTGCACCAGATATTGAGGCCCTTCCTCGACGACGAACGTCACGACGGCGCTGCGCTGGTCGGGCGAGAGGTCGATCCGCCGATAGACCTCCGCGTCCAGGTAGCCCCGGTCGCGGTAAAAGTCTCGCACGCGCGCCGCGTCCAGCTCCAATTGTTCCCGGTTCAGCTCCCCCTGGCGCAGGATGGGGAAGTACGTCTTGGAGCGGATCTTGGACCGCAGCTCCGCCTCCGAGTACGTCTCGTTGCCCTCGAACTGGATCGCCCGGATGCGCACCTTGGGGCCTTCGCGGATGCGATAGATCAGGATTCCCGATTCCTGCATCAGCTCCTGGTCGGGCGTCACATCGACGACGAAGTACCCCTCCTCCTCATAAGCCCGGCGGATCTGCTGGACCCCCTGCTCAATGAGGAACGGATCTGCTGGATCGCCCGCACGCAGGAGCACCCGACTCAAGAGGTCCTGGTCGGAGATGGCCTTGTTGCCCACCACCTGCACGTCGGCCAGCAGCGGCTGCTCCTCCACCAGATAGGTCAGAATGACCGAGCCATCGGGCTGAGGCTGAACCTGGGCGCGCACCTGGCTGAACCGCCCCAGGTGGGTGATGCGGACGATGTCCTGCTCGACGGTCTGCGGGTCGTAAGGATCGCCCGGCCGAAGGCGGATCTGGTTCCGTACGAGCTGCTCGGGCACCTGCTCCAGACCCTGGATCTGGATCTGAGCGATGGGCCGGCCGGCTGGATCGATCCCCTGCGCAGAGGCCCAGGCCGCCCAGCCCCAGGTCAAGACGGTCACCAATACACCCCATAGCCAGCAGCGGCAGATCGGCTTCAATCCAGCTCCTTGGGCACAGGACCAGCTTGGGGCGAAAGTGTAATCGAAACCCGCCCGCCTCGCCCGCCTGGGCCCTGCGGGGCGATGGGGGCTATCATAAAGGATGGCCGCTTGGGCGCTTGGCCGCTGGCTGGTGCTTGCTGAGACCCCCAGGGAGCCCTAAACTAAAGGGGTTAACCACACGATGGGTTGAACAAGTGGAGGCGGCCGCCCCGCCGCCGATGTTCCCTGATTTTTTTACCCTCGCTGGCGCAGCCTGGGCCTTGCCGGGCCGCGCCGCTGGGGACCAAAACATCCTCATGACCATTGCCACCCAGGACCAAGCCGCCGCTCGCCCCTCCAGCCAGCTAGGCCGCGACCAACTGCTGGAGATGCTCCGCATGATGATGCTCATCCGCCGATTCGAGGAGCGCACCATGCAGAGCTACATGCAGCAGAAGATCGGCGGGTTCTGCCACATCTACATCGGCCAGGAGGCCGTCGCCGTCGGCTCCATCGCCGCCCTGCGCCCCGAGGACCCGATCATCACCGCCTACCGCGACCACGGCCACGCCCTGGCCCGCGGCATGCACCCCAACTACGCCATGGCTGAACTCTTCGGCAAGCTCACCGGCTGCGCCAAGGGCAAGGGCGGGTCCATGCACTTCTTCGACAAGGTCCGCCACATGTACGGCGGGCACGCCATCGTCGGCGGACAGTGCCCCCTGGGCGTCGGCCTGGCCTTCGCCATCCAATACAACAAGGAAGACAAGGTCTGCCTCTGCTACCTGGGCGACGGCGCCCTCAACCAGGGCGCGTTCCACGAGGCGATGAACCTGGCGGCCATCTGGCGGCTGCCCATCCTCTTCATCGTCGAGAACAACCTGTACTCCATGGGCACCCACATCGCCCGCGGCACGTCGATGGCCCATGACCTGTCCGTCAAGGCCGCGGCCTACGGCATGCGCTACGCCCACTGCAACGGCCTGGACGTGCTGGAGGTCTACGACACCTTCGCCCGCGAAGTAGAGCGCACCCGCGGCTCCACCAGCAAAGCCCTGGGCCTGGAGGAAGCAGGCGACGGGCCCGCTTTCATCAACGTCGAGACCTACCGCTACCAGGGCCACTCCATGTCGGACCCCCAAAAGTACCGCACCAAGGAGGAGGTCCAGCAGATCCAGGAGCGCGACTGCATCAACACCCTGGTCAACCACCTCATCGAGCAGAACATCGCCACCCAGGAAGAGATCAACGCGCTGGACAAGGAGGCCCGCCAAGCCGCCCAGGACGCGGTCAAGTACGCCGATAACGCCCCCGAGCCGGGCCTGGACGAGCTGTACACCGACGTGTACGTCAACCCCTACCCGCCCTTTAAGAAAGGCGAGCTTCCCGCGATTCTGCGGAATGACAACAGCGGGGAGTAGGGAGCCATGGCTCACGAGCACACCACGCGCAACCGGCTTTTCCGGCGGTCAATAGCAGTGCTCAATACCATGAGTTGGATTTCGTTGATCTTGATCGGCGTGGTGGCTTCTCTGAGCCTTGTGCTGCTTGTGCTGGAGTTGTTCAGCCAGTGAAATAGTGACGAGAAACACGGATGCCCAAGCTGGTCGACATCAAGCCATTGCCGAACTATCGCCTCTGGCTCCGCTATGAAGACGGAATCGAGGGCGAGGTGGATCTGTCGGACCTGGCCGGCCGGGGCGTGTTCGCGGCTTGGCAGGAGCCCGGCGCATTCGATCGCGTGAGCATCGGCACCGGCGGCGAGGCCGCCTGGGTGAGCGGCACGGACCTCTGCCCGGATATGCTTTAGATGCGGCTGACAGGAAAGCAGAGCCCTATGAAATACACCGCGATTCTTTATGAGGCCGAGGAAGGTGGATTCTGGGCCACCTGTGCCGAGGTGCCCGAAGCCAATGGACAAGGAGAAACGGCTGAAGAGGCGATCGAGGACTTGAAGGCCGCGATCGAACTGGCCCTCCAATACAAGCGAGAGCGGGGACAACGGCTCGAACCCGCACGGCTCATCGGGATCGAGGTCGCCTGAGGGATGAAGCGAACCAAGCTGCTTCAGCACCTCCAGCGACATGGCTGCCAGCTCGACCGGGAGGGAACGCGACACTCGCTTTGGGTGAATCCCACCACGGGCGCCATCCAGGCCATCCCCCGCCATCGTGAGATCAAGGCGGGCCTGGCACGAAAGATCTGCCGGGACCTGTCCATACCACCGCCGACCGAGAAATAATACGAACCCCATGACCGCCACCGCTAACCCCACCCGAAAGATCCAGTACCGCGAAGCCCTGCGTGAAGCCATGGTCGAGGAGATGCGCCGCGACGAGCGCGTCTTCCTCATGGGCGAGGAGGTCGCCCAGTATCAAGGCGCTTACAAGGTCTCCCAGGGCATGCTCGATGAGTTCGGCCCGCGCCGCGTCGTCGACACGCCCATCAGCGAAACCGGCTTCGCCGGCCTGGGCATCGGCGCCGCCATGTACGGCCTGCGGCCCATCATCGAGTTCATGAGCTGGTCCTTCTGCCTCGTCGCCGCGGACCAGATCGTCAACAACGCGCCCAAGATGCTCTACATGTCCGGCGGACA
>DASVCG010000542.1:0-5200 GCA_036381755.1 Phycisphaeraceae bacterium
ACGCCAAGCCGCTGATCGACGGCGTAGAGACGCTGGAGCGGACGCGGGTGAAGTTCGACGTGCCCGCGCGGCTGCTGGAGGATTTGGAATCGGGCCAGGTGGACCTGGCGCTGTGCCCGGTGATCGATTACTTCCGCGCCCGGGTCCCGCTGCGGATCGTGCCGGCAGGCGGCATCGGCTGCCAGGGCGAAACGCTCACCGTGCGGCTCTACAGCCGCGTGCCCATTGATCGCGTGGACCGCGTCTTTGCTGACAGCGACAGCCACACGAGCGTGGCGCTGCTCCAGGTGCTTTTTCATCAGATCCACCGCCGCCAGGTTGCGGTCGTCCCCTACCATGCACGCGAGCAGGTGGCCCAGCACCGATTGGTTGAGCCGCCCGCGACGATGCTGCTCATCGGCGACAAGGTGGTCACCGACTCGCCCCGCGCGGTCGAGTACCCCTACCAGCTTGACCTGGGCCAGGCCTGGCATGACCTGACCGGCCTGCCGTTCCTCTTTGCTGTGTGGATGGCCCCGGAAGGGGCGGCTCTGGGCGATCTGCCCGACCAACTGGCGGCGCAGCGCCAGCGCAACGCGGCGCGGATCGATGAAATCGTCGACCGCTACGCTCAAGCGCACGGCTGGCCGCGCGACCTGGCTCGCCAATACCTGGGCCGCATCCTGCGCTACGAGGTGGAAAAACCCCAGCTTCAGGCCATGGAACGGTTTGCCGCGATGGCCCAGGAACTGGGGCTGATCGAAGCAACCCGCCCGCTGAGGCTGTGGAGAGAATAGAGGGCAGGGGGCAGCGGGCAGGGGCAGGCGCAATTATGAAGCCCTCTCCCCCACCGGGGAGCCCCCGGAACAGGTAGGGTGAGGGGGCGAAGGATAGGAATCAGGGATCAGAGGTCGGAAAACCGCCGATTAGAAATCGCAACTCACCCATCTTCCGACTTCTGACTTGCTGCGCCGCGGGAATCTCATGAGCCGTCGGCTCAAACAGCCGTTCAATCGCCCGGAGCTGGAGGATCTGCTTCGCCAGTTGCTCTTTTCGCCGCCGGCCAAGCGGATTCAGCAGGTCCTGCGGGCAGAGCAGTTGCACGACCAGATCGACCCGCAGCGTGATTATCCGCTGGACTTTCTGGTTTACCGCATCACGGGGTATCGCCCGGACGCGGGCCGTTCGCCGCTGCTGCCGGGCTGGGCCATCCTGCCGGACCTGCGGCTGATGATCGACCGCTTGAGCCGCTCGGTGGATTTCCCGCCTGAGGCAGCGGATTCGGAGCCGGCTCAAACGGTGGAGGAGCTGTCCCTTCGCCTCAACGTGAGCGTCAAGACGATCAGCCGCTGGCGACGCGAAGGGCTGCGGTGGCGCTGGATGCGCGGGCCTGCCGGCCGAAGGCAGTTGATGATTCCCCAGTCCGCAATCGAGCATTTTCAGGCGCAGCACCATCAGCGCATCGAAAAAGCCTCGCGGTTCAGCCACGTCGACCCGAACTTGCGTAAAGCCGTCATCGAGCGCGCCCGGCGGATCGCCCAGGCCAGCGATGTCTCGCTCAACCAGGTGGCAGCGCACCTGGCCCGGCGGACGGGGCGGGCGCTGGAAACCATCCGACAAATCCTCCTCAAGCACGACCGCGACCACCCCCGCGACCCGATTTTCAAGGACCGCACCGGGCCGCTGACACCCCGACAAAAGCGGTTCATCGTCCGCGCTTACCGATGGGGCATCCCCATCGGCCGCATCGCGCAGCGGACGGGCCGGACGCGATCGACCCTCTACCGCGTCATCCGCGAGCACCGCGCCGCTGAGGCCAACCAGATCACGCTTCGCTACGTTCGTCTGCCGCTTTTTGAGCGGGAGGACGCGGATCAGGTGATCCTTCGGCCGTGGGGCGACGACCCGCCCACTCAAACCGGCGCCGCGACGCGCCCGCTCTCCGCGCCCAACCCCGCGGGCGACCTGCCCCCGCTGCTGGAACCGCTTTACAGCCACCCCCGCCTGAACGCGGCCCGCGAGCGGTCGCTCTTCATCCGCTACAACTACCTCAAGTTCCGCGCCGCCCGCTTGCGCGAGGGCTTTGACCGCCAGAACCTGCGCACCGCGGACCTGGACCGATTCGAGCAGCTCGTGCGAGAAGCGAAGCAGTTGCGCGTTCGGCTGGTCCAGGCCCATTTGCCCACGGTGCTCTCCGTCGTTCGTCGCGATCTTCTGGGCCAGGACGACACATTCGCCCACCGCCTGCTCCAGCGGCTTCAGGTTGGCAATGAGGTGCTGCTGGAGGCTCTTGAAAGCTTCAACGCGGCGAGGCAAGCGTCGTTTGAATCCTATCTGACCAACATGCTGCTCCGCCGTTTCGCCGGCGAGGCCAGCGAAGCGCGCCAACAGGCCCACCGCCGTGGATCGGAAGATCAGATGGCCGAGCACATCCTGGCATGGGCGAAGCAGATCGGGTTAGGAGTTTCCCCGTCCGACGTGTCTTCATCCGCCCGCGTTCATTGAGCCCGCCACAGCCCGATCGGGATCGGCTTCATCCTGCCATTTGACGGATCTGCTCAGCCAGCGACTCGCACGCCGGCACGCAGCGCGGCCCGAACTGCTGCACGTGCAGCAGCATTGTGGCCAGCCAGTAAATTCGGCAGCGCTGCTCGAAGCCGGGATGGATCGGGTGCTCGCGGGCGTAAGCAGCGAAGAACGTGCTGTCCGCGGTGTTGAACAGCCGCAGGTAGGCCAGCTCGTATTCCGGGTCGGAGTAGGTCGGGGCACCGTCGATGAAGGCCATGATGCGCGGCTGGTGGGGGTGGGAATCGTCCACGAGGATGTTGGTCGCCCACAAGTCGCCGTGGATGAGCGTGGGCCTGGCCTGCGGGGGCAGCCACCGCTCCAGGTGGGTCAGGGTGTGCTCGATGATCTGCCGGCTGCGCGTGCTGAGTTGGTCGCGCACCGCTTCAAAGTGGCGATGGAACATCGGCGCGAAGGCGTCGAGCCAGCGGGGGTAGCTTTCCTGGGCCAGGGGCGAGCCGAATTGGTCGCGGTGATGGTGGTGCAGCGCCGCCACGTGCCGGGCCAGCTCCTGTTGGAAGTGCCGCTGGCCGCGCTGGCTGAGCCGCGCCTGATCCAGGGTCGTGCCGTGGATCTTCTCCAGCATCAGCACGCCCAGGCCGGCCTCGGGCACTTCCGCGCAGGCGTAAGGCTCGGGCACGGGAAGCTGGGTATGCCTGCGGTACCACGTTAGCCCCGCCGCCTCGCGCCGCAGCGTTTCGATGCGTTCCAGGCGGTTGACCTTGGCGACGATCGCCGCCGGCTCGCCGTCGGTGATCCACTGGCAGGTCTGGTGGATCATGCCCCCGTGGAGCCGCTCAACCGCGGTGACGTTGAGGCGGGGGTTGATCCACTGCTGGGCCAGCTTGGTCGCCAGCGCCGCGTCGATCATCAGGCCGCTGACATCGCCAGCAACCCCCGCTCCAGGCCGGGGCCCGCTGTGCGCCGCTGAATCCTTGGGAATCGCTGGAAAATCCTTCACGCAGGATCAACCTAGGGCCGGACGGCTCGCCTTGCAAGCCGGGCCTTGCAAACCAGGTCCCCTCGTGCGTTTAGGAGAGCATTCTGTGGCGGTTGCCCGAGCAGCCTCCTGCCGGCCATCGCCAGGGGTGTTGCCCGCGGCGCAAAAACCAGCGATCCAACAGCACGCGATCGACGAACCATCGCTGCTGAAGCAGCCACGCGGCAAGCCGGATGCGCCACGGGCGCGGCAGCCACGCGGCGTCGCCCGCCGGCCGGCCCCAGCGCTCTTCAAGCAATTGGGCGTAGCGGGCGAGCCGGTCAGCACGATAGTCGCCCTTGGCATCCAGGATCGTCCGCGCCGCTAGTAGCGCCGATTCCACCGCGGTGCGGATGCCTTCGCCGCTTTGCGGGTACGCCAGGCCCGCTGCGTCGCCGATCAGAATCGCGCCGTCGTCGAACCACCGCCGATGAGGTCGGCCGTAGAGCAGATAGGCGTGCCCCTTGAAGCGGCTGGGCGTGTTCGCGGGCACGCGGCCCTGGGCTTTGAGCATCTCCACGAACCGATGGACCTGCTGGCCCAAGCCCTCAGCGTCGCCCTGCCGGCCCAGGCCGATGTTGAGATACGAGCCCTTGCGAAAACACCAGCCGTAGCCGCTCAGGTCGGGGCAAAAGAAAAGCTCAGGCGTGTCGGGGCGGACGCGGCAGGCCTGCTGCTGATGGGGCGTCAGCTCGAACTCGACTTCTTGCGCCACCACCGGGCGTCGCTGGGGCTGATCGCTGTCGGCCGCGTTGAGCCGCCTGGCCACCGGGCACGCGTGCCCGCCTGCGCCGATGAGCAGCGGTGCTTCGATTTCGTCGTTGACGCACCACCCCCTGGCGGTGCGCTCGATGTGCCTGACGCCCTGTCCGCAGCGCAGCGATGCGCCGGACCGCCTGAGCAGGTAATCGTCGAACTCGCATCTGCGGATGCCGTAGCTGACGGGCTGATCCCGGTCCACCTCCAGCATCTTTTCCTTGCCGATCATCCCCACGCGGAACCGCGTCAGCGGCTCGAGCGTGCGCCCCTGCTGCTGGTAGTCGTGGAAGTCCAACTCAAGCGACCGGACCACCGCGGGCGTGATCCACCCCGCGCACACCTTGTCACGGGGGAACGCCTGCTTGTCCAGCACGACCACGTTCAGGCCGGCCTGCCGCAGCTTCCAGGCGCAGGTGGACCCGGCAGGCCCCCCGCCGACGATCAAGGCGTCGCAGCGTTCCATGATGAGGAAGACCCCGCGTGCGATTCCTGGTCGCGCAGGTACAGATGCGCCCGCGTCCAGGGCACCTGGCGGTTCGCCGCCCGCGCGAACACGATCTGATAAAGCTGGAGCTGGCCCGTCGTGAACGCCGCCTCCGACCCGGCCAGGTACAGCCGCCACGTCCGCACGAACCGGCGGCCCAGCATCCGCTCCACCTCATCCTCCGCACGATCAAACCGCGCCAGCCAGTGGTGCAGCGTCCGCGCGTAGTGCAGCCGAAGGTTCTCCACGTCCAGCACGCACAGGTCCCACGGCTCGAACAGGTCCATCATCTGGCGAAGCGTCGGCGGGTAGGCCCCCGGGAAAATCCGCTGCGCGATCCAGCGGCTCGACGGCATCGGCCGATGCCGACCGATGCTGTGGATCAGCCCCAATCCCTGCGGCTTGAGGCACCGGTCGATCACCCGCCCCAGGTC
>DASVCG010000543.1:0-2066 GCA_036381755.1 Phycisphaeraceae bacterium
AACGCTGCCGCCCACGTAGCTCCGGATATGTAATAGGTTGGTTTGGCGGTTAGTATGAGGTGTGGTTTCAACTCCAATTGCCTCCCCCCGGCAAATCCGGTGCCTCGACTTTATCCACCCCTGATGGATTAGCAACACAACTCCCCACCATAGCAATAAATAAGCCCTCCGGCGCCCGCCGAAGGGCTTGAATTCGATCAAAATCGGGGGAACAGGCTTCAAAATCCCCTAGCAAGGAATCGGCCGGAAATCGCACAGCCCGCTCCGCGGGGCGAGCCTTAAGGCGTCTGCTCAAACCCCGGCGCGGGGGGCAGAGGCGGCAGCTCGGCCACCTGCACCGCTGAAGCAGCGGGCTTCACCGGCCAGATCTCCCCCACGCTTAAGCTCGGCTGGGCCTGGACGTACGAGTAATCGGGCTTGATCGTCACCCGTGGCGGCCGGGACGCCACGCACCCCACCAGGCCCACCATCATCCCCGCGATGCCCATCCAAACCAGAGGCTGTCGACTCATCTCAGGCTGCTCACTTCCACGTAGCCGCGAGCCGACTCGCCTGCGGCGTCCCAGGTGCTATCGAAACACCTGGGAAAACGGGGCCAAGATCCTACCGTCCGTGATTTATCGGCCGTCTCTTTGCCTCAATTCAGTCGATTGACTGTTTTGACGAGATCCCCACCCTTGCCTGATTGACGTAAGCGGACCTTCCGCACAGGATAAAGCCGCTTAGACCGCACAAACCGCCCAACCGGGCCCCGGCGTCGACCCGACAGCCGGCGGCGGGGCGTTTTGACGGACCTTCCCGGCTCCCGGCGAGCACCTGAGGGGGTGCGGAGACATGGATGTCGTCGCGATTGGATCAAAAGCCCTTATTTGGCCCAATCTTGGAGCCCAGCGTGCCCCCAGGCGATGGTAACGGCGAGGCTGACCGGGGCGAACCCTCCCCCCCGCCTGCCCGCTCTCGTCCCCGCCAGCGGGCGACGGGCATGAGCGTGTGCGTCCTGGGCAGCGGCTCAGGGGGCAACGCCACCGCGATCCGCCTGGGCCAAGAGGCGATGCTGATCGACGCGGGCTTTGGCCCCCGCACCCTCCGCAGGCGGCTTGCGCAGGCGGGACTAGCGCTTGAGCAGGTCCGGGCCCTGTGCCTGACGCACCTGGACCAGGACCACTTCCGCCCCAACTGGCTCGCGACGCTGCTGGAGCGGGAAATCCCCATCTTTCTGCATCAATGGCACCTGCCGGACCTGGAGCGGCTGCCCGGCAGCCGGGAGCTGCGCGACGCGGGGCTGGTCCGCTGCTTCGACGGTCAGCCGTTCGAGCCGCTGCCGGGGGTCACCGCCTCGACGGTGCGCTGCCAGCACGATCGGCAAGGGACGATCAGCTACCGCCTGGACTCGCGCTGGGGCTGCGTGGGTTACGCGACGGACCTGGGCCACGTGCCGCCCGCGCTCATCGAGCACCTGGCGGGGGTGGATCTGCTGGCCATCGAGAGCAACTACGACGAGCGCATGACGCTTCAGAGCCCTCGGCCGGTGTGGGTGAACCGCCGAAACATGTCCGACTCGGGGCATCTATCCAACGAGCAGGCGTTCGAGGCTGTGCAGCAGGTGATGGAGGCCAGCACGGGAGGCAACCCGCGTCAGGTGGTGCTGCTGCACCGTTCCAGCCAGTGCAATCACCCGATGAAGGTGCAGCGGGTGTTCGCGCGCGACCCCCGCCTGGCGGGCCGGGTGGCGCTGACCCATCAGCGTCGCAGAACGCGCTGGTTCGCGGTGCGCCCCCTGCCGATGACCGCCCGCCGCCAGCTCCGCCTGGACCTTTCCGCGCGAAACAGAGAGTAGCGGGCAGACCGCAGGGGCAGGCGTAGACGTATCGCCAAGTCACCGATCATCACGATTCGCGCGCATCCAGCTCGATCACCTCAGCGTCCGCCAGGCGGCGCGCCACCACGTGGCGGGTCAGGGCGAACCAAGGGCCGCAGCGGTCGAGCACAGCACTGTCCGAGGTGGCCACGAGGTCGGGCGAATCGATCAACTCCCGATCGGGGTTGTCCACCACCGCTGCCTCCCA
>DASVCG010000544.1:0-4147 GCA_036381755.1 Phycisphaeraceae bacterium
GCCAAAGGCGCCAGCGTCAGGATCTCCCGCCCGTTCAGATCCTTCACCGCATGGCCATGCGCGTGGTGGCCGTCGCCGTCGCCATGCTCGTGCGCCTCGGGCAGCACCACCGGACCCCAAACCACCCGGCCGAGCATGTACAAAAGGTAAATCGCGCCGAAAATCAGACCGAACGCCGCGGCGAACGTGTACTCATAGCCCAGCGCCACCCCCGGCGAGACGAACGAGCCCATCAGCGTGAGAAACTCGCCGACGAACCCGTTGAGCCCCGGCAGCCCCACGCTGGCCATCACGAAAAAGACCATGAACGTGGACCAAACCGGCATCACGCGCCCCAGCCCGCCCATCATCGACATCTCGCGCGTGTGGAACCGCTCGTAGATCATCCCGATGCACAGGAACAGCGCCCCGGTGGACAGGCCGTGGTTGATCATGTACAGCACCGAGCCCACCGCGCCGATGTCGCCCGCGTCCAGCGCGAACAGCCCCAGCACGCAAAATCCCAGGTGCGAAACCGACGAGTACGCGATCAGCTTCTTGATGTCGCGCTGCACCCAGCACACCAGCGCCGTGTAGAGGATGCCGATGACCGAAACCACGCCGATGTACGGCGCAAACGCCACCGCTGCGTCGGGGCACATGGGCAGCGCCAAACGCAGCAGGCCGTAGGTGCCCAGCTTGAGCAGCACGCCCGCCAGCACGACCGACCCCGCGGTCGGCGCCTCCGTGTGCGCCAGGGGCAGCCAGGTGTGCACCGGCCACAAGGGCACCTTCACCGCAAACCCCGCCAAGAGCGCCCCGAGCACCCACGCCTGCTGGGTGAAGCTCATCTGCTGCGCCGCTTCATAGAGCACGGGGATCTGGAACGACCAGCCATGCCCCGGCAGCGTGCTGTTGAACCACGCCACATAGAGCACGCCCGCCAGCGTCAGCATCGAGCCGGTGAAGGTGTAGAAAAAGAACATCCTCGCCGCCCGCAGCCGCTGCGTCGAGCCGTAAAGGCTGATCAGGAAATACAGCGGCACGAGCGTGAACTCAAAGCACAGATAGAAAAAGATGATGTCCGTCGCGACGAACACCCCCACCATCGCCGCTTCCAGCAGCAACAGCCAGAAGTAATACTCCCGCACACGCTCCGTCACCGCACTGAGCGAGCCCAGAATGACGATCGGCGTCAGCAGCGTGGTCAGCAGCACCAGCCACAGGGCGATCGCGTCCACCCCGTAGCTGAACGAAAGGCCAAAGCCCGGCACCCAGGGGATCACCCCTTCAAGATCAAACCCGCCCGCGCCCCAATCAAACTGCGCCGCAGCCACCACCGACACCGCCAGCGTCACCAGCGACGCCCCCAGCGACCAGCCCCAGGCGTTGCGGCGGTCGTCAAACCACGGCGTCGGCAGCAGCATCAGCAGCGACGCCGCCAGCGGCACCAAAAACAGCAACGGCAGCAGCATTGATTCCATGACGGCCTTGAGTCCTCAATCCATCCGCCCAGCCCGCAGCCCGCCCTATTGAGCGGCGATGGCCATCAGCGCCAGAAGCGCCACCACGCCCAGGCCGAAGGCCATCCCCAGGCCGTAGCCCTGTAGCCTCCCGCTCTGCGCCGGGCGGACGCCCAGGCCCAGCAGCCGCGGCACGTAGCCCACCGCCAGCACCAGGCCGTTGATCAACAACTGATCCATCACGAAGAACGTATAGCCCAAAAACCGCAGCGGCTTGACGATCACCGCGTCGTACAGCTCGTCCACGTAGTACTTGTTCTCCAGCACGGTGACGATCGGCCGCATCGCCGCCGCCGCCCGGTCCGCTGCGCCGCGGTCAGCCAGATGGAAGTACCACGCCAGGGCGATCCCCAGCACCGCCAGCACACCGCTGATGATCTGCATCTCCGTGTGCAGGCCCGCCAGGCCCAGACGCGAGATCTCCTCCTGCGCCGCGGCAGCAGCCGCAGCCTCACCATGCGCCGCAGCATGATGCACCGCCGCGGTGGAGTGGTCGATCATCGAGCCGACCCAGCCGTAGTGCTCCCCGCCGAAGGCCAGGTAGCCCGCCACCAGCGAGCCGATGGCCAAAACGACCAGCGGCAGGTTCATCGGCCACAGGGGCATCTCGTGCGGCTCGTGCGCGTGGCCGTGGGCCTGGGCCTGCTCCATCGCGGCCTCTTCCTCCGCGTTGTGCGGGTGGCCCGCAGCGTGCTCCTCCACGCCGTGGTGCTCCTGGCCCATCTCGTACTGCTGCGGCCCCCAGAACACGCGGAACCAGAGCCGGAAGGTGTAGTACGCCGTCAGGAACGCGGTGATCAGCCCGATCGCGCCCAGCACCAGGTAGAGCGAGGCATGCCCCGCCAGGCCCTTCTCCATCGTGTAGGCCAGGATCATGTCCTTGCTGAAGAACCCTGCTGTGCCGGGGAACCCCGCCAGCGCCAAGGCGCCGACGAACATCAGCCAGCACGTCACGGGCATCTTGTGGCGAAGCCCGCTCATCTTCCGCAGGTCCAGTTGCCCCGCCATCGCGTGCATCACCGAGCCCGCGGTGAGGAACAACAGCGCCTTGAAGAACGCGTGGGTGAAGAGGTGAAACATGCCGCTGACGGTCGAGAGCACGCCCACGCCCAGGAACATGTACCCCAGTTGCGAGACGGTGGAATAGGCCCAGATGCGCTTGATGTCGTACTGGCACAGGGCGATCGTCGCGGCAAAGATCGCGGTCAGCCCGCCGATGATCGCCACGGTGGGCAGCGCATAGGGCGAAAGCTGGTACAGCGCGACCAGGCGGGCGATCATGTACACGCCCGCGGTGACCATCGTGGCCGCGTGGATCAGAGCCGAGACGGGCGTGGGGCCCTCCATCGCGTCAGGCAGCCACACGTAAAGCGGGATCTGCGCGCTCTTGCCGAACGCGCCCAGCATCAGCAGGAAGGGGATCCACGTATCCGCCCAGCCCAGGCCCGAGCCGCCCTGGTGCGCATGCTCGAGGATCTCCGGAATGCTCAGCGTGCCGTAGGCCCAGTAGGTCAGGAAGATGCCCAGGGCAAAGCCCATGTCGCCCACGCGGTTGACGATGAACGCCTTTTTCGCCGCCGCCACCGCCGAGGGCTTTTCGTAGTAGTAGCCGATGAGCAGGTACGAGCACAGGCCCACGCCCTCCCAGCCCAGGTAGAGCAGGACCAGGTTGTCCGCCATCACCAGCGTGGTCATGGCGAAGATGAACAGCGACACCGCGGCGAAGAACCGCGCGTAGCCGCGCTCGCCGGCCATGTACCCCGTGGCGTACAGCGCCACCAGCGAGCCGATGCCGCAGACCACGAACAGCATCAGCATGGTCAGCGTGTCGATGTAGTAGCCGAAGCTCACCTCCAGCCCGCCCACGCCGATCCAGCGGAACGCCTCCACGATCACGCCATGCTCCTGAACGTTGGGGTACGCCCCCACCGCCAGGAGGAAGGCCAGGAAGATCGAGATCACACTGATCGGCCCCGCCGCCTTGCGCAACGCCGGCTTGGCGCAGCACGCCAGGCACAGCACCGCGCCCACGAGCGGCAGCCAGGGAAGGAACTTGAGCGTTTGCAGGTCCATGACGTTCTTCTATGGGTGATTGGCGATTCTCGACTTGTGATCAGCGACTATCCGGCCCCCGGCTCCTGGCCCCCGATCCGCTGCCCCTGCCCAGCGTCAGGAACCCATCAGCCTTTCGCATCGCCCATCACAAACACCTTATCGCCCGATCATCTCATCCCTTCATCTGCGCCCAGGCCTGGGCGTCCAGCGTGCGCTTGCGGCGGAACAGCAGCACCACCAAACCCAACGCCAGGGCCGCCTCAGCCGCGGCGATCGTCAACACAAAAATGACGAACGTCTGCCCCGTCACGTTCAAATGGAATCGGCCGGCCGCCACCAGCGACACCGCCACGCCCTGGAACATCAGCTCCGTGCACAGGAACATGATGATCATGTTCCGCCGGCTCAGAAAACCCACCAATCCCAGACAAAACAGCACCGCCCCCGTCAGGAGGAAGTGCGAAAAGGCCAGGCTGTCCAGCGGTTGAGGCATCATGGCTCAGCTTCGGATGGCTTGCGTCAGACGAATCCTTGCGCGGGCGACGCAGCGGTGCGTGGGGCCCTTACCAGCGGCAATCAGCGGCTCCGAG
>DASVCG010000545.1:0-8492 GCA_036381755.1 Phycisphaeraceae bacterium
ATGCTGCGGATGCTGTTTTCTATCAGGCGGCGTGGCGGGAAGGCCCGTGCTCGAGCGGCGGCACAGCCGCGGGGTGACCCGCGCCGCCCAGGAGCACGCGGCGGTAGCGCTCGCTGGCCAGCCACCAGGGCCGCCGCAGGAGCTGCTGCCAGAGGAACCGCCTGGCCTCGTTGGCGTGCGCCTCAGCCTGGGCCAGGGCGTAGATGCGGCGACGCTCGTCGCAGTTGCGCCACAGGGCGTAGCGCTGCTTGATGGGCAGGTGATCCGCGAAGCGCTGCGCCGCCTCGACGTACTCCAGCCCCCGCTGGAGCGTGCGCTCCCACCCCACGCTGTCCGTCTGCTCATGCTCCACCGCCAGCGTCTGGGGCAGGATCGTGGGCGTCAGGCCCGCCACCAGCAGCCGGCAGCTCATCTCATAGCTGTAGGCATCGCGGAGCTGTTCGTCGAATCGGCCGTGCGCTTCGAAAATCTGCCGGTGATAGAACGTGGCGGCGGTCGGCAACTGGCCTGAGTTGTGCATGAGGAAATCGACGATCGACCGGGGCGAGCTGGCTGTGACCTGGCCCAGCTCCTGATGCTGCTCGTCGACGCGGGCGCAGTGGCCCGCAATCCAGCGGGGCGAATTGCTGCTGGCCATGCGGTCAGCCACAGCCTGGAGCGTGCCGGGCAGGTACAGGCCGTTGCTGGGGAGGATGCCGACAATCTGGCCGGTCATGCGCGTTAATGCGCGGTTGATGGCGTCGGCTGGGCCGTTGTCCGAGGCGCTGCGCCACCAGCTCAGGTGCGCCGCGTATCGCCGAATCGTCTGGCGGGCTTTTTCATCCCTGCCGGTGTCCACGACCATGTATTCCAGATTCTCATAACCCTGATCGAGCACGCTGCAGATGGCGCGCTCCAGGTAGGCCCCGTGGTGGAGATTGGGCGTGATGATCGTGATGCGCGGCAAGGTCATGAAGGGCGCTCCTTGGGAGGCCGCGGGCGCGCGGCCGGGGTTGTTCCTTGTCGTTATCGGCGGACGGGGAGGCCTTCTGAACTTCCCAAGCGTCAAAATCGTCAAAATCGATCCAACATACCCTCGCCCGGCCCAGCGGCCCCTTGACTTGGGCTTGAGCCGCGGGCCGTTTATGACGATCAGGAGGATGGCGCCGGCCCTTGTGCCGGCCCCGCTGCCCCACCGGAGACCGCTGCATGCCCGCCCACCTGGACCGCGCCGCTTTCCACGCCCGGCAATTCCTTCACCGCCTGCGCTGGACGGCTGACTGGGCCTCGCTGTGGCGTTGTTATCGGAGCATGCCGGGCGTGCAGCGTTTGCGCGTGCGCTTCGGCGGGCGGGCGTATCCGCTTCACGTGCGGGGCGGGACGCTGGACCTGGCCATCGCCCAGCAGATCTTCTGCAAGGATTCCGAATATCGCCTGCCCGTGGACGTCTCGCCGCGCGTCATCTTCGACATCGGCGCCAACATCGGCGCCGCGGCTTTGTATTTCGCTGCGCGCTATCCCGAGGCGCAGATTCACTGCTTTGAGCCGCTGCCTGACAATTTAGAGTTGCTGAAGCGAAACCTTGCGCCTTTCGGCTCGCGCGTCCGGATCATCCCCAAGGGGCTGGGCGAGCAGGAGGGCGTGTTTTCCTATTGTTTTTCCGACGATCCGCGCAACTTGGGGGGCGGCACGTTTCAGCAGGTGGGGTGCGATCCGCGTCGGCAAATCGAGCTGCCGGTGACGACGTTGGCGGCCTATTGCCAGGCGGAAGGGATCGACCGCATCGACGTGATGAAGCTGGACGTCGAGGGCGCGGAATACGCTGTGCTGCGCGGCATGCCGGCGGACCTGCGGGCCTCCATCGGCGTGATCGTCGGCGAGTTGCACGGCGTGGAGGATTGGGCGCTGTGCCAGTTGCTTTCGCCCACGCATGACCTGGGCCTGTCCAAGCGGCTGGGGCGATCGTGCTATCCCTTCACAGCGGTGCGTCGCTCAACCCGGCAGGCGCAGGAGCCGCTGCATCGCCTGGCGGCGTGACACGATGGTTTATTTTGCGCGTGAGGCGCGAACGGAATAAGTCAAGCAGGCGTGGCGTGCGGCGCTTGCGGGGCTTGTGATCGCAGCGAGTCTCACGCCGCGGCGCGGCCGTTTTGCCAAAGCGCTTGCCGCACCTGCTGCGACAGCAGCCACCACGGCCGGCGAACCACCGCGCCCCAAGGAAGATGCCCGCCTGCTTCATGGATCGCGCAGGCGCGTCGCATGTATCCCAGTCGTCGCCAGAGTTCCAACCGCTGCGGCCAGCTCAGGTCGCGGCTGTAGGCGCCTTCCACCGTCACATGCTCGCGCAGAAAGCCCGCTGCCTGAGCGCAGCTCTTGCTCGTCCCGTGCAGGCGATAGGCCGCCAGCGCCGCATCCAGCAGCGTCGGCCAACGGCCGCTGCGGATCAGCCGCAGCCAGAATTCGAAGTCCATGCAGTAGTGCAGCGATTCGTCGAGGTATCCCACCTGCTCGTGCAGCGACCGCTGCCAGAACACGCTCGGCTGGGGCAGGTTGAACCGCTGACGCTCGCTGCGCAGCAGCACCCCCGCCAGCGTGAAGCGGCCCGACGGCTGACTCACCTCCAGCACACGGCCATCCGCGTCGATCACGCGGCAAGCACCGGCAGCCCAGTCCGACTCGGGATGATCCGCGAACCACCGCCCCACCGTGTGCAGCGCGCCGGGCAGCAAAAGATCGTCGGAGCACAGCCAGCCCACCACCTCGCCCTGGGCGCGGCGGAGGCCTTTGTTGATCGCCTGCGCCTGGCCGCGGTCGGGCTCGATGATGGCGAAGTCCAAGCGGTCGCGGTAACGCTGGATGATTTGTGCTGAGCCATCGGTGGAGCCGCCGTCCACGATGCCGAATTGCAGATGAGGATAGCCCTGATCCAGCACGCTGCGGATGGCCTGCTCCAGGAAATGAGCCTGGTTGAAGCTGGGCATGATGATCGTGATGCGCGGTAAGTGGCTCATGCTGCCAACCCTCCCCATGCCTGCGGAACGGCCTGCTCCACCAGCGTCGGCGGCTCATTTTGCAGGGCGCGATCGCCCTGGCTGGCGCTGCGGCGTTGGTAATAAAGCGTGAGCCAATCGCTGGCGACCGTGTAACCAAAATAGATCGCGCTCAGGGCCAGGCCGCGCAGCCCCATCCGCCAACCGTCGTAATCCTTCAAGCAGCGGCGCAGCTCGACCAAGGGATGGATCACGCCCCGCCTGAAGCCGAAGCGCTCGCCTTGCGCAACCAGGGCCTTGGCCTCCAGGTGCGCATAGCGTCGGAAATGCCTGTGCAGCAGATCCAGGTAGGAATCGGACCACTCGTGCCGAACGTGATTGCCCGGGCTGTGGGGGATCGTCAGCTCGTCATAACCGGGCAGCAGCTCGCTGATGCGGTTGCAGTGCGGCAGCAGGCGGCACCGCTTGCGGTGAATCAGCATCCGCTTGAACATCGGCTTGCCCCAGATCGTGCCGGTGAGCATCCTGCGCTTGAAATAGAACCGCATCGGCAGGCGGACCGCGCCGACGTGGGGCTGATGCGCGATCGCCTCCATCATCTGCCAGGATAGCGCAGCGGGGATGATCTCGTCGGGGTCGACCAGCAGGACCCAGTCGTGCCGGGCCTGCGCCGCAGCGGCCACGCGCGTCGGCTCAGCGATCGGGTAGGCCGGCACGCGAAACATCCGGTCGGCGTACCGCCTGGCCAGGTCCGCGGAGCCGTCGCTGGACTCCATGTCGATCGCGATCACCTCATCGCACCAGCGCACCGCCTGGAGGCAGCGCTCCAGCACGCGGCGCTCGTTGCGGAAGATCACAATCGCGCTGATCGGCGGACGAGCTGTCAACGGCCTTCCTCCCAACGGTTTTCTCCTTACGCGGCTCCGGCCAGCCTTCCCAGCAGCCGCAGCGCGTATTGCGACCGGGTTTCATAAGCGCTGGGGATGATCCATTGATCCTGAACGGTCGGGTCCACCGGGTGGGCGGGGTGAAACACCCGGCAATCCACGCGGGCCAGGCGCACCTGCCAGGCATCCAGCCGCGTCCTGGCGTAAAAGACGTTGACGCCCACGCGTCGTGCGCGGTGGTAGCCGCGCGGCAGCAGGTGTGCATCCAGCGCCGCCTGCGCTTGGGCGTCATCGGCTTCGATCACGAGCAGGCGCGGCTGCCAGCGGTCCAGGTCCAGCCCTCGAAGCGCCGCGACCTCGCCGCCTTCGATGTCGATGGAGATCAGCTCCGGGCCTTGCGGCGCCTGGGCCTGCTCCAGCATGTCGTCGAGCGTGCGGACCGGGATGTGCACCACGTCGTAACCCTGGAACCAATGGCCGAAACGCGCCTGCATCTGCTGCGGGTCGCGCTCCACGAGGCTGGAAAGATCCCCGCGGGGGTCGGCGTGGAACGGCAGCGTGACGCCGGTGACGTCGGCCGCTGCTGCGTGGATGACCGTGCTCCCGGATCGGTTGCGCCGCACCTGCCCGACATAGCCGGGGTGGGCCTCGACGCACAGCCCGCGCCAGCCGCGCTCTTCCAGGGCCAGCGTGTTGGAGAACCGTACGCCGTCGATCATGCCGACTTCGACGAAGTAGCGCGGGCCCGGCGAATCGCGCAGCACCTTCCACGCGATGACGTCCTCGCCGTGCTGCGAGTAAAACATCGGCTCCTGCGATGCGGAAGCGGCGTTCGTCAACGGCGTGGTCATGCGGCCCTCCGGGTGGACGCAGCCGGCGCCCCGCTGGCGGGCCGGTCGAGCACGTAAAGCGCGTCGGCTGAGCCGATCTGCCCCTCGGGCAGGTGCGTGGCCAGGTGATAGAGGTTGTAAAGCCGGTAGCCGTGCGACCGCAGCAGCGCATCGACATCCGCGAACATTGCTGAGCCTTCGTAAAACGGCGCGAAGTGCACCTCGCAGTAGATGCAGCCGATGCCCCGGTCCAGCAGCCGCCCGGCGCCCTTGAGCGCTTCAAGCTCGTAGCCCTGAAGGTCGAGCTTGAGCAGGTCCACGCGGTCCAGCCCGCTGCGGCTGAACCAGTCATCGAGCGAGACCGCCTGGATCACGCGCTTCTCGCGCAGGCGAGTGACCTGGTCGAAGTATCGCTGCGACAGTTGGCTGCGCGGCAGGAGCGAGCTGGTCATGGGCGATGCGTTGATGAAGATCTCCATCGCCTGGGATTGAGCCGCCAGCGCCCAGGGGTAGCACTTGCCGGGCGCGCTTTGGAGATTGTCCTGGAGTCGGGGGAAGAGGTCGGCGTTGGGCTCGAAGGCGTGGATTTCCAGTTGAGGCAGATGGGCGCGGAGTTGCCTGGCGAATTGGCCGTCGTGCGCGCCGCCGTCGACGTAGACGATCCGATCCGCCTGGCGGGGCAGGTGGCGGATGACCGCATCGAGCCACGCGTGCGGGCTGTAGACCTTGGCCGTGGGGTGACGCCACCGATGCCACGCGGTCAGCATCGACCAGTACGCCTGCTTGATCTGGTGGATCGGGCCTTTGTTCATGCGCACAGGCTCCAGTACATCACCCGCCAGGTTTTGAGGGAAAACGGCTCGCGCCGCACCGCTTGGAGGGCATGCTTGCGCGCCAGCGTTTTGTTGCCGTGATGGATGGCGTGACAGGCCCAGTTGCGGAACAGCTCCGCGTCGGAGCGGCGAGGCGGCAGCTCCGGGCGGATATGGTCCAGGTCGGGCAGGTCCGATCTTCCCCGCCGCTGGTACGCCTCCCGCAGCACGTCCTTGAGTCGGCGGCACATCAGCTCGTAGTGCTGCGCGCAAACGCTGGCGGTGTGTCGGCGGTAGGTGTAGAGGTACTCGGGCAGATTGGCCAGCCGGCCGCGCTCCGCCAGGCGCAGGAACAGGTCCAGGTCCTCCACCCAGTTGTATTGCTCGCGCCACCCGCCGATGTCGCGCAGCACGTGGGCGTGGATCATCAGCGCCGCGTGGACCATGGCGTTGCCCTGGCCGCGCATGAGCTGGGCGTCGATCTCTTCATGCGAGGTGGGCGGCTCCTGCGAGCCGGCAGGCGAGCCGTAGGGGTCGGTCCGCTGCGTCCACGCCCCCACCGCCACGCAATCCTCGTGCGCATCGAGATACGCCGCCTGCTTGGCCAGGCGGTCGGGCGCGCACCAGTCGTCGGCATCCATGCGGGCGATGTAGACGCCGCGCGCGACAGCCAGCCCGTCGTTGAGCGCGCCGCAGATGCCCGTGTTGGGTCGGCTCAGCACGCGGACGCGCCGGTCGCGCCGCTCATAGTCCCGCAGAATCGCCAGCGAGCCGTCGCGCGAGCCGTCGTCCACCGCGATCAGCTCCAAATCGCTCAGCGTCTGCGTAAGAATGCTGTCCATCGCTTCGGGCAGGAACGCCTGGGCGTTGTACACCGGCATGAGTACCGAGACGCGGGGCGCAGCAGGATGGGCGTCGTCAGCGGAGGTTGTGCGATTGCACCGCGTCATGGGGCTAGTCCTGTCTAAGCCGCCTGCCGATGGGTTTGTCGGGCCTGCATCGCTGCATCGATCAGCGTCTGGGCCGCCACAGTCGGCCGCATCGCCTGCAAAAGAGGGCTGGATTGAAGATCCCGCGGGCTCAGGCGTCGCGGACGTCGCCACGCCTGCGCCATCGCCTGCGCCAGGGCGTCCACATCGCCGACAGGCACGAGCCTGCCGGTGCAGCCGTCCTCGATGATCTCGTCGAGGCTGGCCCCGCGCGAGCCGATCACCGGCACGCGCAGCGCGAGGCTTTCGATGGCGGCGTTGGGCAGGTTGTCGCACCGCGAGGGCAGCACCGCTGCTGCGGCGCGCTTGAGCACCGCGTAAAGCGACGGGCGCGGCAGCGCCCCGAGCCAGATCACGCGGCTTTCCCCCTTGCGGCAGCGATCCAGAATCGATTGCACCAGCCCCGGCTGGGCCTCGCGGCCCGCCAGCACCAGGCGCAGCCGCGGCTCCTCCTGCCAGGCGCGCAGCAACGCGTCGCCCACTAAATCCGTGCCCTTGATCGACGAGAGCTGGCCCAGGTGAATCAGGTATCGCGGCGGCAAGCCGGCAGGCGGCACGCCTTCGGACGGGGGCTTGATCATCGGCGGACGGATCACCCCCACCGGCACGCGCCACCGCGTCGCCAAATCCTCCGCGATGAAGCGGCTGGGCGCGTACGCCCAATCCGCCCGGCGGATACAGCGCCCCTCCAGCCACGTCAGCAGCCGCGCATCAAGCGCGTGGCCCATGCCCGCGTGAGCCTGATAAAGCGGCCGCGACCAGCTACACCGCACCAGGTGCACGCGCCGCGGCGACGGCCGAACGAAATAACCGCTTATGCCCCAGTCCGAGCTTTGCACGATGTCGAAGGGGCGCTCCTGGTCGCGGCGGTGGAAAGCGCCTGCCAGCGCCAGCGCCCCGCGGAGCTGGTCGATCGTCCCGCCGCACAGCCGCCGCATGCGCCAGTACCCGCCCAGGATCTCCAGCAGTCCTTTGCTTGCCGGCGTCACGTGCTCCACGCGCACGCCGTGGTGGTTGATCCGCCCCGGCCCTGTTGCCAGCGTGAACACCTCGACCTCATGGCCCAGCGAACGCAGTGCTGCGCCGATCCGCGCCAGATACGACGCCAGCCCCCCGCCGTCGGGCTGCGTGGTGACGTACTCCGGGCTCAGGAACGCCAGGCGGAGCTTGCGGCCCGAATGCGCTTTTCTCAGGCCGATCACGCGCTGAGGCCCGCGAACCGCCGCGACGCTGCGGGGGATGGGCTTAGGCGTTGTCGGCGGCAAGGGATGAACGGGCGGCGTCTTCATGAAGGCGACATCCCCGGATCGTCATGCAGCGGCGCTTCGGGCGACCGCCTGCCCAGGCACGCGGTAAAGACCCACCCACGAGTCTCGCAGGTGCAGGATGCGGTCGACCAGCCATCCTTCCCGGTAAAGCCGCTCCACGCCCAGGCACACCTGGTGAATCCAGTCGAAGTTGTGCGCCAAGGCCGGGGCGAAATCGTGCCAGAGGATGAGGCTGCCGGGCCGGCAACGCGCCAGCACCTTCCGCGTATCGTTATAGACGAATTCCGCATCGTGGCAGCCGTCGATGAACGCCACGTCGATGGGCCCGAAGTCGGGCTCCCAATGCGCGGTGTTGGCCAGGATCTGCTGAACATTGACGCAGCCGGCTTCGCGGTACGCCTGCCCGATCTCCTGGCGGCTGGGGGCGAACGTCACCGCCTGGCCGCCGGCGGCGATCTCCTCCGGCGGGATGTTGACGGTGTAGATCGTGGCCTGCGGCGCGTTGCGCGACATCAACGCCGTGGTCTGCCCGTGCGCGGTGCCGATCTCCAGGATCGTCCCCGGATCGCCGTTGCAGCAGGCGCTCATGATCACTTCAGCGTCGCGCAGCGGACGCTCGTTGAGGTCCTCGACGAACCGGAATTGATAAAGATGCTCGCCCTCCAGGATCGGCTGACGGGTCCAGCCCATGGCCCGTTGGAGGTTGGCCAGATCGTTGACCTCCAGCGTGTACCGCC
>DASVCG010000546.1:0-7472 GCA_036381755.1 Phycisphaeraceae bacterium
ACGCGGACCCACACCTTGCTGAGGCCCTCCCCCTGCCGCTCGGCATCGACCTTGACGTCCTTGTCCGTGGCGGTGCGTCCCTTGAGCTCGGCCTCCACCTCACCCGATTCCGAGCTGGTGACGATGATGTCCATTTCCTCAAAGACAGCCCGTGCAGCGTCGAGCACCGCAGGCGGCTCAGCGCGAACCAGCCCCTCGGTGTTCCCCTTGACGTAAGCCACGCCCGCTCCAGCCCCTGCCGCTGCCGCGACCGCCAGGCACCCGCTGCTCACGCCTGCCAGCAATCCCAACAACACCACCGCCCCAACGCGTTTAAATCGCTTCACGTCACATCTCCCGTGCTGGGGGTTAACCGATAACCCTTCCAGTGTACGGAAAAATGCCCGCGGGGGTATCCCCCCTTCCTGCTGCGCAGGTTCGCTTTAGCCGCTAGAATCCCCGCTTATGAAACGCGTTCTTTCAGGCATCCAGCCGTCGGGGCAACTGCACCTGGGCAACTATGCCGGGGCGATTCGGCAGTTTGTCGAGATGCAAAACAGCCATGAGATGTTCATTTTCATCGCCTCCTACCACGCCCTGACCTCCACGCGCGACCCGCAGGAGCTCCGCCGCAACATCCAGCAGGTGGCCATCGACTACCTGGCCTTCGGGATCGACCCGGCCAGGACCCACCTGTACCGCCAGCAGGACGTGCCGCAGGTGACCGAGCTGGCCTGGCTGCTGGCCTGCGTGTGCCCCAAGCACATGATGGATAAGGCCACCAGCTTCAAGGACAAGGTGGCCAAGGGGCTGCCCGCGTCGATCGGGCTGTACACCTACCCCATCCTCCAGGCCGCGGACATCCTCTGCGTCGATGCGGACCTGGTGCCGGTGGGTGAGGACCAGCGCCAGCACGTCGAGATCGCCCGCGACCTGGCCCAGAAGTTCAACCACCACTACGGCGAAGTGTTCAAGCTGCCTGAGGTGATGATCCGCCAGGGCGCCGGCATCGTGCCGGGCACCGATGGGCAGAAGATGTCCAAAAGCTACGGCAACACCATCGACCCCTTCGAGGACGAAAAGCCTCTGCGCAGGCGGATCATGCGGATCCCCACCGACTCGACGCCCGTCGAAGAGCCCAAGGACCCGGAAAAGGATACGGTGTTCCGGATCTTCCGCGCCCTGGCCGGCCCGGACGACCCGCGTACGCAGGAATTAGCCCAGCGCTACCGTGCCGGCGGAATGGGTTATGGCGAGGCCAAGCGGGCCCTCTTCGAGCTGATCCTCGATCACTTCGGCCCGGCACGCGAGCGCCGCAAGCAGCTCATGGCCGACCCGGGCTACGTCGAACGCGTCCTCCAGCAAGGCGCCCAGACCGCTCGGGAGCAAATCAGCCAGGTCGTCGCCCGCGCCCGCCAGGCTGTGGGGCTGTGAGAGAGATAGAGGGTAGAGGGTAGAGGGTAGAGGGAGAGGGCAGGCGGCTCATCCTCTTTTCCGCAGGATCATGCCGAAGAACGGCCGACCTTCCCTGCGGTATTTGCGCTCGAAGTTGGTGCCCACCAGCTCGCCCTGCCCCGCGGAAACGGGGCTGGTGAAGGGGAGCTGCTCGAACCAGTCCGCTGCGCTTGCTGCGTGCTCCTGCATCCAGGCGAAGTAGTCCGCGTGGTCGGTGGCGATCCGCACCAGCCCAGCCTGGGGGTCGTCGCTGCGAGGCGACTCAAGGATGCGGTGAAGCTGAAGCAGGAACGGCTGCTGAATCAGCCGCCGCTTGTGGTGCCGCTTTTTGGGCCAGGGGTCGGGAAAATAGATGTGGACCTGGCGGATGGCTGCGTCGGGGATCATGTATCGCACGAACGTGCCGGCCTCAGCATGCACCAGCCGCACGTTCGTCAGCCCGTGCCGTCTGCACCGGTCCGCTGCGTATCGCCAGAACGCCTTGGCGTACTCGATGCCGATGTAGTTCACGCTCGGCACCAGCGCCGCTTGACGCACCAGGAACGTCCCCTTGCCCGAGCCGATCTCCAGCTCGATCGGTCGACGGGCCGATTCCGAATCGCCCCCGGAATCGCCCTCCGCCCCAGCGAACCACGAACGCAGATCAATCGGCCCCTGCTCCACAGGCAGCAAGCTTTCCCGCTCGATGCCGATCGAGCCCGGGTCCAGCGACCTGCCTCGTGAAAGCGAAAGACCCATGGGAGCTTTGGCGATTCAGCGATTGAGGAAACCGCTTAAAAGGATAGGGGACAGCCCCCGGAAAAGGCAGACGGCAGAGGGCAGGGAAGACAAATCACAGAGGCACAGAGTTTGTTTTTTAACCTCTCCCCCTCTGGGGGAGAGGCAAGGTGAAGGGGAAATCCGTAAAGCGTCCGCGTCAAGCACGCGGCTTGCCTCCTGGCGCAAGCCTTGATCTTGATTCCCTCACCTGCCCCCTGCCCTCTAGCTCGCTCACCCGCCGACCTGGTAGCGCACGAAGCCCTTGATCGTCGTGCCCTGGGGCAGCAGGTCCTTGATCCGCTTCTTGTCGTCCTTGATGAACGGCTGGCGCAGCAGGACCACCTCGTCATAGAACTTGCGGATCTTGCCTTCGACCATCTTCTCCGCGATGTTTTCCGGCTTGCCCGACTCGATCGCCTGGGCCTTGGCGATCTGGCGCTCCTTCTCGACGACGTCCGCGGGGATCTCGTCCTCGGTGACGCCCAGCGGGACGGGGCTGACCGCGGAGATGTGCATGCACAGGTCCTTGAGCAGCTCGTCGGAAGCCTGGCCCTGCACCTCCACCAGCACGCCGATCTTCCCGGTGAAGTGGACGTAGGAGCCCACGGTCGCGCCGGGCCCGCCCAGGACGCGGCCGCGGCCGAACTGCACGTTCTCCTTGGTCGTCAGCCGCACCTCGTCGATGGCCGCCTGCATGGCGTCGGTCCGGCTCACCTCGCCGGCCTCCTGCGACAGGGCCTCCTGAGCGATCTTCTGGATCATCTGCGCGAAGGCCTCGTTGTTGGCGGTGAAGTCGGTCTCGGTGTTGACCTCGACGATGGCGCCCTTGGAGCGGTCGGGCGAGACCGCCACGGCCACCTTGCCCTCCGCTGAGGCGCGGTCGGCGCGTGTGTCCATCTTGGCCAGCCCGCGCTGGCGCAGGAGGTCGATGGCCTTGGCCATGTCGCCCCCGGTCTCCTCCAGGGCCTGCTTGCACTCCATCATGCCCAGCCCGGTGCGCTGCCGAAGCGTCATCACGTCCTTGGCGGAAATCGCCATGCTCAATCTCTCCGTATGCTCAAGGGCTCAAGCCCCAGGGAAAGCCGCCCTGGGGCCTGGGTTTCAACGATTGCCGGTCGGCCTGGAATTTCGGGCCTGCGGCCTAGGGCCTGGAACGCAGCGGCCACGCTCCATCCCCATCCAATCAACACCCCCCTGATCGCCGTATCGCTTGGGTCGGCGGCGGCCTCGACGCCGATCAGGCCGAGGGGAACTGAGGCGGGCTGGTGCGGTCGCTGCGGGCGGTGTCGTCCTGCCCGACCGCGCTGGTCAGCGCCTTGTCGGTGTCGCCCTCCGCGGCGGCGGGGCCCATCTTGGTCGGCTCAGGCGAAGTCTCGCCAGCAGCGGGCTCGCCTTCCTCCTCAGCGCGGAACTGCGCCCTGCGGCTGCGGCGGCGCTGGGGCTCCCCAGCCGCTTCGCCACGACCCGCGGGCTGCTCCAATTGCGCCTGGGCACGGGCGGTCTTGCCCTCCATCACCGCGGCACAAAGGCTGCCGATCACCACCTCGATGGCCCGCATGGCGTCGTCGTTGCCGGGGATGGGGATGTCCGCGAAGTCGGGGTCCGAATCAGTGTCGATCAGGCACACGGTGGGGATGCCCAGCTTGCGAGCTTCGCGGACCGCGTTGATCTCGTGCGCCACGTCCACCACCACCAGCACGCCGGGCAGCTTGGTCATGTTGCGGATGCCGCCCAGGTTCCGCAGGATCTTGGTCTTCTCCCGGCGAAGCTGCGACTCCATCTTCTTGGAGTAGTTATTAATTTCGCCGGTCTCCTCCAGCCGCTCCAGCTCCTCCAGCCGCTTGAGCCGCTCGCGGATGGTGCGGAAGTTGGTCAGCGTGCCGCCCAGCCACCGCTCGGTGACGTAGTGCATGCCGGTGGGGGGCACGTACTGCTCCAGGATGCCGCGCGCCTGGCGCTTGGTGCCCACGAAGAGCACGTCCTTGCCTGAGGCGACGGTGCGGGTGATGTACTTGCGCGCCAGGAGGAGGCCCTTGATGGTCTCCTTGACGTCGATGATGTGAATCTTGTTGCGCTTGCCGAAGATGTACGGCGCCATCTTCGGGTTCCAGTTGGTGGCGCGATGGCCGAAGTGGATACCCGCTTCGACCAGGTCTTTCACCAGCGATGCCATAACCAACTCCTTTGAGTCCTTCTGAGGCAGCCGGCTCCCGCGAGGGATCCTGCCTGACCGGCCCGGCGACCGAGCGGCCGATTGTTAATCCGCCCGCACCGCAGCAAGCGGCCGGAACAAAAAAACCGGCGGTCACCGGTCGGGGCGGTTCCACACTCACGATGGGCCCGGCCCTTCTGAGGCGCGAACCAATCGCACCCGCGGATGGGCAACCGGCCTTAAGTTTATTGTATCACCCCCCCAAGGGGCTGCAACCTGCGGGGTCAGGCGAATTTGTGGCCCCATTTTAACCACGAGCCGTCAGCGGGTCTGGCCGGCCCATCCGGCAAGGCCCTAGCAACCCCGCAACAGGCCCGGACGGCTGGCATCCAGCAGGCCGGCGAAGTATAGGCGAGCGGTTCCCCGCGGCTTCTCCCCTTCTCCCAAAGGCTGGGCCGGCACGGGCTTAACGGGAGTCGGTCGGCGCGGTCGCGCCCAGCAGCGGGGATTCCCCGCTGGGGGAAGACTGGGGCAGCCCGACGGAGAGATTTTCGAGCCGGGCCAGCCGCCTGCCGTAGAGGTAGGCCGTCACCATGATGGCGGCGTACATCACGAAAAACACCGCCAGCACGTAGCGCCAGCGAAGCTGCATCATCACCAGCGAGCAGCCCAGCACCGCGAAAGCCGCTGCCAGGCTGTAGAGCACCCCCACCGCCTGCTTGACCGACAGGCCCGAGCGGCGGAGCAGGTGGTGGATGTGCTCGCAGTCGGGGGAGAAGATCGGCCGGCCGCGGAGCTTGCGGCGGATGATCGCCAGCGAGGTGTCCGTGATCGGCAAAGCGAAAACAATCAGCGCCGCGGTCACCAGCAGCGGGCCTTTGCCGCTGGTCTGGGCGAACAGCAGGATCGTCGCGGCGCCGAGGTAGCCCAAAAGCAGCGAGCCCGCGTCGCCCATGAAGATGGCGGCGGGGTTGAAGTTGTAGGGCAAAAAGCCCAGCACCGCCCCCAGGATCGCCAGGCACATGACGATGCGGACCGGGTCGATCCACGCATCCACCCCCGGGCCGGCGACCGCGTCGTAGGACCGCACCGCCAGGATCGCGGCGATGGCCAAAAAGCCCGCGGTGGCGATGCCCGTGACCCCCGCAGCCAAGCCGTCAAGCCCGTCGAGCAGGTTCAGGCTGTTGCACCCGCCGATGACGAACACCGCGATGATGAACGTCCCCAGCAGATACGTCACCCAGTCCGGGGGATGCAGGCCCAGAAGGCCCAGCGAGCTGGCGGCCAGCCGCGTGCCCACGTCCTGCCAGGCCAGCGCCGCAGCCGCGAAAAGCTGGCCCCCGATCTTCACCCGCGGGCTGATGCCGTACACGTCGTCAAACAGGCCCGTGAGGGTGATCACCCCGGCGCCCAGGATGATGCTCAGCGGGAAGTTCACGCTGCTGTAGTGCGAGTGGGTCAGGTCGTTGTTGTGCGGCTCGGTCATCATCGCCACCGCGATGCCCGTCAGCCACCCCAGCAGGATCGCCACTCCTCCCAGGTACGCCACCGGCTGAACGTGCGCTTTGCGCTTCAGGTCCGGCCAGTCGACGATCCCGTTGCTCAGCGCCAGGCGGCGCATCAGCGGCGTCATCACCAGCGAGGCCACCAGCGCCGCGATCAGCACCCACAGGTACGGCAACAGCACATCCGCCAGCCCGACCGGGCCGGGCATTCTGCCCAAGGCGGCTTGGCTGACCACCGCGGGTATCATCCGATCGCCTCCCCCCCCTTCAGCGACGGCGCTGCCCCCAGGTTCGCCCGCTCCAGCTCGATCAGCTCGCTCAGCGTCTGCTCCAGCCCGATGCACGGCTCGAAGCCGATGGCCTGGCGGATCTTGGAAATGTCCGGCAGACGCTGGCGCGGATCCTCGAACCCCTGCCCATACACCCGCTCATAGGGCACGAACCGCTTGCCCGCGGTGCTGCCGGCCAATGCGATGACCTGATCGGCCAGCTCGTCGATGGTGATCGACCGGTCCGACCCCAGGTTGAACACCTGGCCATGGCAGGCGGGGCTGTCCAGCAGTTGGACCATCGCCCGCACCACGTCGCGCACGTCGCAAAAGGCGCGGGTTTGCCGCCCGTCCCCGTGCACCTGGATCGGCTCGTTGCGGACCGCCCAGGCTACGAAGCGGGGCACGACCATGCCGTAACGCCCCACCTGGCGGGGCCCGATGGTGTTGAACAGCCGCACGATCGCCACCGGCAGGCCGTGTCGGCGGTGGGCGTCCAGCGCCAGGTGCTCATCCAACGCTTTGCTCAGGCCGTAGCTCCACCGCGACGCGGTGGTCGGGCCGTAGACCAGGTCCATCGTCTCGCGCAGCGGCGTGACGGGGCACTTGCCATAAACCTCGCTGGAGGAGGCGATGAGCACCGCAGCGCCCGCGCGGCAGGCGGCCTCCAGCACCGCGGCGGTCTCGTCCACATTGTTGCGGATCATCGCGGTCGGGTCGTCCACCACCTGCTTGACGCCCACCGCAGCGGCCAGGTGATACACCTGCCCGACGCCCCGCATCAGCGCCGGGTCGCGCACCGCCTGGCTGGCCCTGGCTTCCACCAGGGTGCAGCCTTCGCCCAATAGCGGCTCGATGTTGGTCCGCCTGCCGGTGGATAGATCGTCCACCAGCACCACGGACCGCCCCTGCTCTCGCAGCCGCTGGGCCAGGTGCGAGCCGATGAACCCCGCTCCGCCGGTGATGAGCACTTTCTTCATCAAGGCTGCCCTTACAAACCCCCGGCGGACGGCGGGTATCAGGAGGCGTCGGCCTTGGTTGACGGAGCGGCCCGATCCGTCAGACGCGAGCCGTTGCCCACCTTGCCGTTCTGGCGATAGCGGTAAAACTCGCGGTAGTTCTTGCGCATGTAGCCCCCGGCGCTGGTCTGCACGCCGTTGAGCACCAGACCCAGGATGTCAGCCCGGTGGCCGTCGAGCTGACGCACCATCCGCTCGACCATGCCGCGCTTGTCGCTGCCGGCCCGCACCACCAGCGCCATCGCGTCCACGTGCTTGGAGAGCACCTGCGTGTCTGAGGTCAATAGCGCCGGCGGCGCGTCGATCACAATCAGATCGAACCGCGTCTCGGCCT
>DASVCG010000547.1:0-3791 GCA_036381755.1 Phycisphaeraceae bacterium
CACCTGGGCGCCGCGCCGCCTGACGGAGCAGGAGGCGCGGGGCGCCTGGACGCAACGGGTGTTCCAGGTGGACGACAGCCCGCGCTACCAGGGCTTTGGGCGGTGGGTGCATCAGGGCAATCTCTCGTATTGGCAGAGCAACCCCACCTGGCGTCCCCTGCCCCGGCGGGAGCACACCAAGCGCAGCGACTACGACGTGCTGGCCGCGGTCAACCGCCACACGATCACGCCGACGGGCTGGGTGCACGAGGAGGACAACTACAAGCTGGTGCTGCCCTCCGCGGATGGGTCAACTCCGCTGCGGGTTCTGGTACGGGAGGCCGGCCTGAACGTTTATGAGCGTCTGGCGGACGGGGAGGTGGACTTCTCCGCGGGTCACGCTTACTGGGAGCAGACGAAGGCGTTCTGGGCGGACGTGCGGGCGGCGTGGGGCGAGATTTTCGCTGTGGGCCAGCCGATCACGCTGGCCAGGGAGGTGGACGATCAGCCGCTGTGGAAGCACATGGCCCAGCAGGCCCAGGCTGCGCGGGACGGCTCGATCGGCGACGCCCAGGCCCGCCGCGCCGCCATCCGGGCGATCCTGGACCGGTTCCTGGTGTCCTCGGCTGAGCCCGTCGCCCGATCGACCGCGGCCCGCTGACCGCCGGCAAAACATAATTCCCGCCACAGCCCGCGGTTGAATGGACGCCGCGGGCTTTTTATGCGCCGGGGGCGTCGGCAGCGGAGGCCGCGGCGCGAGCCTAAAATGGAACTCGGCGGACGGCCGCTTGACCGGCCCGGAGCCGATCGCTAACGTTGCCCTCGTTCCCGAACCCCCAGCGGCTGCCTTGTCGATGCCCGCCCACCACGACGCGAAAGAAAAGTGCGGTGTCTTTGGTGTTTGGGGTACGCCCGATGCGGCGCACCTGTGTTACACCGCGCTGTACGCCCTTCAGCACCGCGGGCAGGAGTCTGCCGGCATCGCGGTGATGGACCAGGGCCACCTCCACGCCCACGTGGGCATGGGGCTGGTGCCCGAGGTGTTCCAGGCTGAGACGCTCAGGCGGCTCAAGGGCACCGCGGGCATCGGGCACAACCGCTACTCGACCACCGGCTCCAGCCGGCCCTGCAACGCCCAGCCGCTATTGCGTGAGTACGTCGGCGGGCAGGTGGCGCTGGGGCACAACGGCAACCTGATCAACGCCGACCTGCTCCGCAGGCACTACGAGGAGCGCGGCCACATGTTCCAGACCTCCACCGACACGGAGGTCATCCTGGTCCTGCTGGCCTCGCATCACCTGTCCAAGGACGATCCGCTGATCGAGGTGCTCCAGCACCTGCAAGGGGCCTATTCGCTGGTGTTCCTGTTCGACGACCGGATTGAGGCGGTGCGCGACCCGTGGGGCTGGCGGCCGCTGGTGCTGGGCGAGACGGAGCAGGGTTGCCCCTGCGTGGCCAGCGAGACGGTGGCGCTGGACGCGATCGGGGCGCGGTTTGTCCGCGAGGTCGAGCCGGGCGAGATCGTCACGCTCTCCGACCATGGCGTCACCAGCCGCCGCTTCGCCAACCCCCAGCAGCCGACCCACTGCATCTTCGAGCACGTTTATTTCGCCAGCCCCAGCTCCAAGCTCTTCGGCGACACCGTGCAATTGGTGCGCGAGCGGCTGGGCGAGCGGCTGGCGGCGGAAGCGCCCGTCGAGGCGGACTACGTGGTGCCCATGCCCGACTCGGGGCGCTCCGCGGCGCTGGGCTACGCCCGTGCCAGCGGCATCCCCTACTCCGAGGCCATCGTGCCCAACCGCTACGTGGGGCGCACCTTCATCCAGCCCACCCAGCACCAGCGGACCAACGCCGTCCAGCTCAAGTTCAACATCGTGGACGAGCTGATCCGCGGCAAGCGGATCGTGGTGGTGGACGATTCGATCGTGCGCGGCACGACGACGCGGGGGAAGATGGCCCAGATCCGCCGGGCCGGCCCCAAGGAGATCCACCTGCGCATCAGTTGCCCGCCGATCCGCCACCCGTGCTACTTCGGCATCGACTTCCCCGATCGGTCCAAGCTCATCGCCAGCGGCCGGACTGTTGAAGAGATCCGCCAGTTCCTGGGCGTTGACAGCCTGCACTTCCTGTCGATGGAGGGCATGCTCGGCTGCGTCAGCCGGCCCAGCGATCACTACTGCACCGCCTGCTGGTCCGGCCGGTACCGCATCGAGCCCGACAAGCCCGTCAACAAGCTGGACCTGGAACGCCACCAGCTCCGCATGTTCACCACCTGAGCCGATCGTCGAGAAGATAGAGGGCAGCGGGCAGGCGGCAGATATTCCTCTGTTCTTTATTTCTTGGCGGCGGTTTTACTCTTGGCGAGCGAAGCGGTAAGGGCGTCCCAATCCGACTGGCTCAAGCTGAACGTCTTGTCGCTGAGGTGGGCGGCCCGCTCCAGCCCCTGCGCTTCGAGCAGCTCAAGCTGGTAAGAAGTCTGCCCATCCCGGGTCTTGACGGTGATGCGCCTTGTCGTCTGGGGCGCAGCGTCCGCGGACAGCGTGATGAATCGCTGGGCTTGCAGGCCCGCCAGCGTGTCGAACAGCTTGCCGGCCGTTTCCTGGTCAACCTCATCGCCCGCGTCGTTGACGTAGCGGTCCGACTCATCCCGGCGGACGGTCAGCGTTTGCCCCCCCTCCTCCAACACAACCTCCCGCACCTGGTCGAGCGTCAGGGGCAGAAGGGTTCGCGGGCGGTACTCCGTGGTGAGCTTGTCCAAGAGCGAAGCGGGGATCTCAAACGCAGCGTCCACGCCGTCGATGCGGGCCCGGCGCGTCGCGGCGTCCACGCGCAGCACGCGGGGCGAGGCGTCCGCCACCTCCACCGTCAGCTCCACCGCTGACGCGGGCAGCTCCGCTGACTCGGTGAGCCAACGCTCCGCTCGCAGCGGCGTCAGTGCTGTAAGCAAATCCTTGAACGCCTGCTCCTCGAACGCGTCAAAGCCGGTGAGCTTCCACTCGCCTGCTTGTTGATCTTGCGTCGAAGCCGGCTGTGTCGCGGGCGGCGCGCTGCGTGTGAAGACGAACCGTGCTCCGTCGTCGCGCTGGAGCGTCACGCTGGTGATCTGGTCGGGCTTGAGGTCGAGCACCGTCTTGTCCCGCAGGACGATCAGCGGCTCCAGCAGCGGCTTGATCGCATCCGCGGGCACGCGGTACGCCACCGACTCGCTTTCGCGCAGCGTGAGGTATTCCGAGCCGTCGTCCGCGGGGTAGATCGAGACGCGCTCGGTCAGCCCCGTGCCGCGCAGCGTCAGCGACAGCTTGACGGCGGGCTCGCCCTGGGGCTTGAAGTTGGGCACGTAACCCACGGCCTCCACCTTGGCCAGCGAGTCGATCAAATCCGTCGCGGCGCTGTAGTCCACGTCGTAGCCCGGCCCGTTTCCGCCGAAAATAATGCCCCCCTGCTGCGGGCTGCGGATCAGGTGCAGGTCGGGCAATCCTTGGCGCACCGCCAATAGCTCCTGCACCTCCGCGGGCTCGGACGTGATCATCCGCGGATCGCGCAGATCATCCACCGACTTGCGCAGCGACTCGACCTTGGACTTGCTGATGGTGAAGATCACCGGCGAAACCTCATCGCCCACCGACCAGGTGGCGAAGAACTGCTCCTCCTTCAGGTCGGTCGGCGAGCCGATGCGCAGCGTGTACCGCTCCACCGGCTGAGCCGGCTGCGTCGCTGCGGGCTGCGTGGCAGCGGACGAATCAGCGCCCTGCCCTTCCGCTTGCTGATCCTGCAATGAATCCTCGCTGTCCGCGTCCGGGGCCTGGGCCTTG
>DASVCG010000548.1:0-7252 GCA_036381755.1 Phycisphaeraceae bacterium
ATGCCCCGCCTGGTCCGTCATAAAACCCTCATCAAACGCGGCCAAGCGCAGCTCCACGCTTCATTCATCGAACAAGCCCAACCGGACCTGGAAGCATTGGAGCCTTACCTGACCGACGTGCGTGTCATGATCTGATTCGGCTGTATCAACGAAAATCGCCACGTTGCCAGCTTCTCCGCTCAAGCGAAGCGGGTCATCCACGGCTTATACCTGCCGCTTCATGCCGGGCATCCGACAGGATCGGTCAGGCCTTGGCCAGGTGGCGAGCGGTCAGCGACTCGTAAAGCTCAGGCCGGCGGTAGCGGCGGACGATCTGCTGAAGATGAACTGCCCCAGGCTCAACGTAATCGTGCAATGCCACTGGATCACGAAGCGTCACCTGTGCGATCGACAAACCCACACCGCTGGGCCCTTCGGTGAGGATACGGCCGCGCGCATCCACGATATAGTTGCGGAACCATCGCCGATGGGGCTGATCGGCGAAGCTGGCGGTGACCAACGGCACGCAGTTGTCCTGAGCGCGGGAGCGGATCATGACGCGGAAGAATTCATCGTCCGGCTCAGCCATCTGGTGCGGCAGGAGGATCAGGTCGGCGCCGTCGAGGGCCAGACAGCGGACCGTTTCAGGAAACAGGGCATCGGCGCACGTCACCACGCCTATCTTGAACGCCCCCAGGTCGATCACCGGCAGCGTCTGCCCCAGGCTCAGGCCGTAGCGCCGCTGCTCCAGAAAGGTCAGGTGCGTCTTGTCATACCAGCCGACAACGCGGCCATCCGGCCCGAAGATCGCTGTGGTGTTGAATCGCTGCCCTTCCTCGTCACGGACGAAGGGAAAGGCGATGAAAAGTCGATGCGTCTGAGCCTGCTGGCGGATCATGCGGCACACCGGGCCGTCAAAGCTTTCGGCGTAGCCGCAGGCCATCATGTTGAAGACATCCTCAGGCAATAGCGCCAGGCAGGCCCCCTGCCGCGCCGCCTGGCGGATCAATTCGATGATCGGCGCCCAATCGTCCGCGGCTAAGGGCTGGCCATCGCTTGCGTGGCGCCAAGCGGGACGGATACTGGTGATGCAAACGCGTTCCATGGGCGGCGTTTCCTGAGCGTGATCCTTGGAGGGAGCAGGGATAAGAAATCGTATTCTCAAATCCGCCCCGCCCGGCTCACTGTCTTGTTATACCCGGAACTTGGACTTTGTGCTACTAGGAAATAAAGCCTAATCGGACGATCTATTTTTCTTGACGACCCTCCAGTCGGAGTGTACGATGGCCAAAAACAAGAATACGAATTCCTTAAGCTCTATGCCTTCTACCGTCACCACCCAGATGATCGCGGAGCTGGCCGGCGTCAGCCAGTCGACGGTTTCCAAGGCCTTGGCTGGGGGCTATTCCCTCCGCCCCAAGACTCGCCAGCGCATTCTGGAGATCGCCCGCCGCCTGAACTACCACCCCTCCGGGGCGGCCCGGGCGCTGGTCAGCGGCCGCAACGAGTGCATCGGCGTCTCCTACATGCATGGCAGAGTCCCCTCGGACCTGTTCAACCAGATCCTTGAGGGCGTGCACGAGGTCTTCTTCGCCTGCGGGTACACCACCACCACGCTGATGGCTGAGGGAGAGACTGCAGTGCCGCGGCTGGTGCGCGACCGCCTGGTCGACGGGCTGGTCATCGGCTTCGAGCGGGATCGGGAGCTGGAATCCTTCGCCGCGTCGGTGGGCATGCCCTGCGTCCTGGTCAATGCGCCCCCGACTGAAGAGCTGGACTGCGTCACCACGGACAATGTCGGCGGCGTGGCCGCGGCGGTGGCGCACCTGGCTGAGCTGGGCCATCGGCGGATCGCCTACGTGAGCACCTGGAGCCATGATCCGGTCTCCCGGCTGGTGTGCCAGGATCGGGCGCGGGGCTACCTGCAGGCGATGGCCTCGCAGCAACTGCCCGCCTGCCCCGTCGCGTCCCCCGGCACGCCGGTGATGGACTCACTCGGATCGCTGCTGGCGCTGCCGCAGCGGCCGACCGCCCTGGTGTGCTTCAACGACGAGATCGCGATGATGACGATCAAGGCCCTGTTCCAACGGAGCCTGCACGTGCCGCGAGACGTCAGCGTCGTCGGGATCGACAACCTGTTCGCCTCTGAATACATGATCCCGTCGCTGTCGACCCTGGAGATTCCCTGGCGGCAGATGGGGGTTGCCGGGGCGGAGCTGCTCTGGCAACGGCTGCAGGAGCCTCACCGCCCACGCCAGCACAAGGTCCTGTCGCCCCGGCTGATCATCCGCGAATCGGTGGCGTCGCCGCCTGCATGAGCTTTCTTCCTGATTCGCCCTTGTTCACGTATCGGAGCCTCTCATGAAACCTCACCTCACCGATCGTCATCCCAGCCATACGCACCTGCCCTGCCGCATGAGGGGCAGCGCCCCGCGCGGCTTTACGATGATTGAGCTTTTAGTTGTGATTAGTATTATTGCATTGATGATCAGTATCCTGCTGCCGGCGTTGAAGCAGGCGCGGATGGCCGCCCTGACCACCGAGTGCTCCTCAACGCTTCGGCAGGTTGGCATCGCGATCTACACCTATGCCAACGACCACAGCGGCAAGCTGCCGCTGGTGATCAATCCCAGCGCCACCGACAACAACGCGCCATACTGGTGGCAGTACCTGCTCTCGTTCTACCTTGAGACCAACGCGAATCCGCTCAAGGCACCGGTGCACGAGCATCCCGTTTACTTCTGGCGCTGCCCCGTCGATGATCCGGACAAGGATTTCGCCCGCTACGCCTACAACGCCCGGCTCGGCTACGCCGACACCAGCAAGCCTTTCCTGTGGAACAATCCGGTCACGCTCACCATGGTCAAAAACCCTTCCGACATGATCACCGTCGCTGACTCCGTGCGCGACGCGACATGGTGGGGGTTCCCCAGCCCGTTTACGCCGGGCCACTTTGACTACACCTGGTCGCGGCACAGCGGGCGCACCAACATCCTTTTTCTTGACGGTCACGTCGAATTGATGGAGTGGGAGGAGTACGGCCCCTATCCCGCGCAGGGCGACTATTGGGCGTGGGATAACCCCTGACCGCTGGCGGCTGCCCCAGTGAGGAAGGTTCATGCAACAGGACACGCTTGAACGCCTGGAGCTGAGCCTGGAGAACGGCTTTAGGCTTCACGGCGACCGACAGGCTCTAACGATCCAGCACGGCCGACAGCCCTTGATCCGTCTGCCGATCTGGCCTCGTGAGGTCGACGGAAAGAACGCCGAACCGCGCCTTGAACCGAACAAGCTGGACCTGCGCAGCGGCCGAGAGTGCGTTTCGCTGACGATCGAGCACGATGCGATCTGCTGGCAGTTTGAATCGAGCCGCGAGGTCTTCGACACGCTGGCGTGCTTCGTCGGCGGCTGGATCGATGCCCGCCAGTGGCACACGTTCGTGTTCAACGGCCACGACCGCGTGTGGGACGCCAGCGAGGCCGCGGCGGTGCAGATCAAGAGCTGCAATGAGGTCATCGGTGAGGTGCGCGGCAACTGGTTCGGCAACGTGCCGCCACGCGTCGCTGCATTCGACCTGGGCGAGGCGGGGTGGATGGCGGTGTCGATCCCCGCAGCGCTGTCCGTGGCAGAAACGACGTTTCGCTTTCACAACGGCGCCTTCGGCCTGGAGCTTCACGGCTACCGCCCGACGGCGGAGGCCGGCCCGCTGCGGGTCTACCTGCGTCCGGGGCTGGCTTCGCCTGAAGACGCGCTGGAGTTCCATAGCCAGGTCACCCGCGCACTGGGCTACTGGCGCGACCGCGCGAACCATCCCGCCTGGTGGGCGCTGCCCCGCTGGGGCATGTACGACGAGAATTGCCACGCTGGCCAAACCTCGCTGGATGCGCCCGATGCGCAGCGCAGCCCGCTGACGGCCCAGCGTGTGCGCGATTGGGTGGAGCAGGTCCGCCACGTCACAGGCCTGGAGGAGTTCTTCGTCTTTTTCGATCAAGGTTATTTCCGCCGCTACGGCGAGTACACTCCCGTCGATTCGCTTGAGGGTGTTGAGGGGTTTCGGCGGCTGATCGATACGATGCGCCAGCGGGGCGTGCGCACCGGGCTTTACTGTCATCCGTTTCATGTGGACCTGGGGATTCCCCAAGTCGCGGCGCACCCGGAGTGGCTCGTGCGCGGCCACGAGCTTTCCGCGCCTCCTGTGTCCAGCGACATGCGGCTGGCCTCGCTGGATTGGACGCATCCTGAAGCGCGACGTTACATGCAGGAGGTTGTCCGCCGCCTGGTTTCTCCGGAGCCCGGCTGCCTCAACGCCGACTGGCTGATGGTCAACAACAACCACGTGCCCGACCCGCGGGCGTGTCGGCTCCACGATCCGAGCTGGGGCGTCGGCGACCGGATGGCTTATCTGGTCCGCAAGAGCATCTACGAGACCGCCAAGCGGCACAAACCCGACGTGCTGGTCAGCTTCATCGGCTGCGACCCGTTTTGCAGGAGACGGCCGACCTGTTCTGGATCAATGAGTCGTGGGGCGAAAGCTGCGACAACTGGCACCGGATGGCCCGCGCCGTCAGCCGTTGCCTGCCCGGCACGCTGCTGGCGGTGAACCCGTACATCCTCAGCCACACCAAGCACGCTGAGTTCGTCACGATCATGCCCGCCTACAGCGTCCCCTCAGCCATGCCGCTGAACCACATCCACACGCACGGACACGCCAAGCAGTGGCAACCGATGACCCAGGAAAATCTGCGGCGGTGGGCGGCGTCCTGGCGAGTTTACATCAACGCGCCGATGACCGCGGATCAGCCGCGGCGGATCGATTTTGACGGTCAGCGACTCACCGCCTGGCGCAAGCACGCGCACGGCCCGCTGGCCGGCTTCTACGCGGCTTTGGCGCTGGGTCGGCGGGCGATGGCGACTTACAGCCCAACCGAGGCCCGCGTGATGGCGTGCGACTACCTCGTCGCCGACGTGCCGCTGCCGCCTCAGGCGATCCTGACCGCGGTGGAGGCGGTGGCCGATGACGGGTCCGCCCAGCCGCAGCCGTTTAGCATGATCGAACGCAGCGGTCAGCGCCTGGTGCGCCTGGAGCTGGCTGACAGCGGCAGCGGGCAAACGGGATACGGCGGGCCGCTCTACATACGCATTGCCTACACGCTAGCCGACCACAACACCACAAGGGCTTCTTCATCATCCAACCCATCACCAAATCATGACTGCGATTGACCCCACAACCGGACCCGCCTGCCCTGCTAAGCTTGTCGGAGATCAGCATGACACGCCGGACCGATACTTCCGCATGACCTGGCACGCGGCGCGGCGGGTTGTCATCGCCGAGCCCCCAGCGGGCAAGCCCTCCATCGCTGTGCTCTCCAACGGCGACATCGTCGTCTCCTACATCCGCAACTATCAGATCGCCGGTGTGCCCCAGAGCGAAACCATGGAGGTGATCCGCTCCAGCGACGGCGGCAAGAGCTGGTCCAGGCCGGTCCGCGCGACGGTTTCCAATCACAACGACCGGGAGGGATACCTCATCCGCTTCGATGACGACACGCTGCTGTTGTGCTACATGCGGGTGATGGCGCAGGCGGAGCCCGACCGCCCATGGCAAGGGCCCTACTTGACCGAATCAACCGACGGCGGGCGGACATGGTCGCGAAGCTGGCAGGTGGACATCGCCTCGTTCTGCCCCCAAGGGCCTTATGGTGCGGGGGATCGCGGACACGTGGTTCTGCCGGACGGAACGCTGCTGCTGTTTGTGAGCACGTACGTTGATCCGCCGCAGCCATATGAGTACGTGATGATCAGCCACGACCGCGGCCGGACCTTTGATGAGGTCTACCCCGTCGCCAACAACAGCGGAGATGGCAGCTTCTGCCTTGCTCCCGACGGCTCCATCGCCGGCGCGCTGCGGATCAACGCCGACAACTGGCCTCATCGTGACGCCCACCCCGAACTGCGCCAGCAGAGCGAGTGCGTCCATTTCCTGGCCTATACGCGATCGCAGGACCAAGGCAAGACATGGGCCGCGCCGCAGCCGATCACGGGATACAACGAGATTCCCGGCCACCTCCTGGCCCTGCGCGACGGCCGGCTGCTCCTGAGCTTTGGCGTGCGCCATTATCCTCTGGGCATTCAGGCGATGCTCACCGACTTGGACGGCCGCTGGAATCTGGAAGAGCGCTACATGCTTGCATGGAACGGCGGGCAGTATCCCTTAGGAGGCGGCTACGCTCGCCATACGATCGGCCATCCGTTCACCGCCCAGTTGCCCGCCGGCACCCTCATGACCGCCTATTATCGGCTTGCTAATCCCTTTGATGGGCATAGCTGCCAGATCGAAGCGCTATTCTGGGATCCACCCGCAGCGCCGCTGCGACCCGCCGCAACAGAGGCGCCAGCAAGGCCGCGTTGTAAAGCAGCAGGATGATCGCCAGCCCGTGCAGGGCCCATTCGCGCGGCTGGGCGTCGAGGCTGGCGTGAAAGAAAAAAAGATCGCCCACCGCGTGGAGCCGTCGTTCCAGATCGAAGCTGCCCAGCACGGAGGCCAGGGGCAGGCTGGGAAAATCCTCGCGGAAGAGGCGCGGCAGGTCGGGCACGATGGCCCATATGCCGCCCAGGGTCATCGCCGGGCCGATCAGCCGTGTGCTGCGCTTCAGCAGCAGACAGGCGGTCCCCGCGATAACGCCCCCACCCATCATGCCGATTGCAAAATGCATCGACGTCCAGGCCATTTTTGATCCCCCCAAATAAGTGACTTCATTAGGCTGCGCGTCCTGTCGCGTTCCGGCAAGAGGTGCGCTGATGCAGCTTGCTTTCGACGGGCTGCAAGCGCAGCGCGAAGCGAGGAATCTTCTGGAGAAGCTGCTGCGCCGCGTGCGGCCAGGTGTGGCGTTGCTGCGCCCATGATCGGGCGCTCTGGCCCATCGTGCGGGCCAGATCGGGCTGCGACCAGACGCGCTCGATCGCCTGCCGCCACTGCGCCGGCCCGCGGCAGATCAGGCCGGGCGGCTCCTCCAGGCCGCGCACGGCACGGGGAGAGGCGAGGATCGGCTTGCCCATCGCTGCGGCTTCCAGGAGCTTGTTCTTGATCCCCCCGCCGCACCGCATCGGCAGGACCACCGCGGCCGCCTCATGGGCCCAGGGGCGGATGTCCTCCACCTGGCCGGTCACCTCGATGCCCGGCTGCTGGGCTAATGCCTGCACGCGCTGGCAGGGATTTTTGCCCACGATTTTCCATGTCGCGTCGGGATAATCAGCACGCAGCGCCGGCCAGACG
>DASVCG010000549.1:0-2056 GCA_036381755.1 Phycisphaeraceae bacterium
GGGCGTAGCCAGCCAGGATCGTCGCCACCGCTAACGAATCCTGGAGGGTGAACGCCTGACGCTCAAAGACGACACGCGCCAGGGGAACGCGCACGAGGATCAGGCCCACGCTGGCGGGCAGGCCGATGAAGACGCTCAGCCGCAGGCCGTGGCGCAGCACCTGGGCGAAGCGCTCCAGATGCCGGCTGTCCGTCTCATCCGCCTCATCTGCCTGGCTCGCTGCGCTTGGCCGCCCTGCTTTGCCTGCCGGCGCCGCCTGCGCCAAGGCGGGGAAGATCGCGGTGGCGATGGCGATGCCGAAGATACCCAGGGGGAACTCGTAAAGCCGCTGGGCGAACGCCAGCGCCACGACCGAGCCTTTTTCCAGCGGGCGCGGCAGGCTCAGGCCCAAGAGGTGCAGCGTGGCCTGCCCGTCCTTGGGCGACAGCGCCATGGCCAGGACGTTGTCGAAGAAGGTGTTGATCTGAAAGACCGCCAGCCCCAGCACGACGGGCACAAAGACGCGGAGCATGGAGCGGACCGCGGGGCCCGTGCCGGCCAGTTGCGCGGTGAACGACTCGACGCGCAGCACCGCCAGGGTTTGCCAGATCACCTGTGCTGCGCCCGCGGCGACGACCGACCAGGCCACGATGCGCACCGCGTGGCGCAATTGGTCGTCGCTCAGCTCGCCGCGGGTCGCCAGGAGGATGGCCGCGATCATGATCAGGTTCAGCAGGATCGGCGCCGCGGCGGGCGAGCCGAACCGCCCGTGCACCTGGAGCATCGCGCCCAGGATCGCCACCAGGCAGATCATGGGCATGTAGGGCAGCATGATCATCGTCAGCCGCAGCGCCAGGGCGGTGTCCTGCGTCCAGGGGAAGTGCGCCACCATCGCGGCCAGCAGCGCTTCGCCCAGGAGGGTGATCGCGCCGAGCACCACGATCAAAAGGCCCAGGCACAAGGAGGCGAACCGCCTGGCCAGCACGGGGTCGTCGCGCACGAGGCGCGTGTAGGCGGGGATGAACGCCGCGGAGAAGGCCCCTTCGCCAAAGAGGCGGCGAAAGAGGTTGGGCACCTGGAAGCCGAAGATGAACGCGTCGGCGACGGGGCCTCGGCCCAGGCCGCTGGCCAGTGCCGCGTCGCGCAGCAGGCCGGTCACGCGCGACACGAGCGTCAGCGCGCTGACCAGCGCCGCGTGGCCGACGAAGCCGGAAGCCGCCGCGGGCGCGGGGGGCTTACCCGCCTGCGTCGCTACCTGCGCAACGGGGGTGGAAGGGGGAGCGTCAGCCATCGGTTCTCACTTGCCCGCTGGTGTGATGCTGCGGCTGCAAGGCTGCGCGCCGCGGACAGCATCGACCACAGCGTCAGGCCTGCCAGCAATCCCAACTGATGGGCGTACACGTCGGCCAGCTCGAAGCCGCGTCCGGTACGGCGCTGGACCACTTCGATGATCGGCGCGGAGGCGGCCATGACCAGGATCGTCACCGCGGCGCTCAGCCGCTGGCGACGCCTGCCTGCCGGGCAGCCCACCGCCAGCAGCCACGTCAGCGTCATCGCCAGCACGAAGTGCGAGGTCTTGTCGGCCTGCATCACTCCCAGCAGGCCCAGGTAGCGGAACACCGCCAGGATGATGTCGTTGCCCACGGGCAGCGTCACCAGCAGCACCAGCCCCGGCGCGATCAGGAGCCACACCAGCCGCGCCAGGATGATCGCCCACCGCGGGTACGGCCGGACCCAGCGGGCGGTCAGCACCAGGTACGCCCCCAACACGCCGATGAGGTTGGCCACCGCGTCGGCTGGGGAGACGATGCGGTCCATCCAGCCCTGCGACAGCTCATCGAGCACGGCGTAGGCCGAGGCGATCAGGCATGCCGCCAGCGCCTGGGCGGGCCAGGCGGCCAGGCTGCCCAGCGGGCGGGCCCAAGCCAGCCCCAGCATCAGCACGCCCATCGCCAGGGCGTGCAGGATCTTGTCGAGCTGAAAGACCACGTCCAGGCTGTAGCCCAGGTTCAGCCCCGGCCAGTGCGTCCCCACCGCCAGGGCCAGCCAGTAGGCCAAGGCCAGCGGGCGGGCCAGC
>DASVCG010000550.1:0-4420 GCA_036381755.1 Phycisphaeraceae bacterium
CATTCTTCTTTTTCGTCGGTGGCGCAGCGGCGACGCTGATGCGCGCCGACCTCCTGACGCCGCAAGCAGACCTGTTGTCCGATGAGGGCTATAACCGCGCCTTCACGCTGCATGGCGTGATCATGGTCTGGTTCTTCCTCATCCCCTCCATCCCCACCGTGCTGGGCAACTTCCTCGTGCCCATGATGATCGGCGCGCGCGACCTGGCCTTCCCGCGGCTGAACCTGGCCAGTTGGTACCTCTTCATGGCCGGCGGGGTGCTGGCGGTGGCGTCCATTCTTTATTGGGGCGTGGACACCGGCTGGACCTTCTACACGCCCTACAGCACCACGTACGCCAACGCCGGCGTGGTCCCCATGACGGTGGGCATCTTCATCGCGGGCTTCAGCTCCATCTTCACCGGCCTCAACTTCATCGTCACCACCCACACCATGCGCGCCCCGGGGATGACCTGGTTCCGCCTGCCGCTGTTTATCTGGTCCCTCTACGCCACCAGCGTCATCCTGGTCCTGGCCACGCCGGTGCTGGCCATCACGCTGGTGCTCCTGGCGGTGGAGCGGATCTGGGGCGTGGGGATCTTCGACCCCAAGCTCGGCGGCGACCCGCTGCTCTACCAGCACCTGTTCTGGTTCTACTCCCACCCGGCGGTGTACATCATGATCCTGCCGGGCTTCGGCGTGATCAGCGAGCTGGTCCCGTGCTTCAGCCGCAAGCCGATCTTCGGCTACCTGTTCGTCGCCTTCGCCAGCATCGCCATCGCTGTGCTGGGCTTTCTGGTGTGGGGGCACCACATGTTCGTCTCCGGGCAGAGCGTCTTCGCCGGCCTGGTGTTCTCCATCCTCAGCTTCCTCATCGCGGTGCCCACCTCGATCAAGGTGTTCAACTGGACCGCGACGATGCACAAGGGCTCGATCCAGCTCACGACGCCGATGCTTTTCGCCCTGGCGTTCATCGGCCTGTTCGTCATCGGCGGGCTCACGGGGCTGTTCCTGGCCTCGACGTCGCTGGACGTGCACGTGCACGACACCTACTTCGTGATCGCGCACTTCCACTACGTCATGGTGGGCGGGATGGTCACGGCCTACCTGGGCGGGATGCACTTCTGGTGGCCCAAGATCAGCGGCCGAATGTACCCCGAGGGCTGGGGCGTGTTCAGCGCGGTGCTGATCTTCTTCGGCTTCAACCTCACGTTCTTCCCGCAGTTCGTGCTGGGCTACCTGGGCATGCCGCGGCGCTACGCGGGATACCCGTTGGAGTTCCAGGTGCTCAACGTGATGTCCTCCGCGGGCGCGTCGATCCTGGGCGTGGGGTACCTGCTGCCGCTGGGCTACATGCTCCTGTCGCTGCGCAAGAGGCCCAGTGCCGGGCCCAACCCGTGGGAGGCGACGGGCCTGGAATGGCAGACGCCCTCGCCGCCCCCGCCCCATAATTTCCTTGATACGCCCCTCGTCACGGAGCCGCCCTATCAATATGACGCGGTCACCGGGGGCTTTCGCCCGCAGGCGCAACTGCTGGAATCGCCCCAATCCGCAAAGAAGGTCCCCCCGCACCGCCCGGAGCCGGATCATGGCTGAGGTATCGCCCGCGATGCAGTTTGAGGACCTGGACCAGCAGCGCGAGGCCGCGGGGCTGGGCATGTGGACGTTCCTGGTGACCGAGGTGATGTTCTTCGGCGGGCTGTTCGTGGGATACACCGTCTACCGCATGGCCTTTCCCGACGCCTTCCGCGAGGCCAGCCACCACCTCTACATGTGGATCGGGGCGATCAACACCGCGGTGCTGCTGACCAGCAGCCTCACCATGGCGCTGGCGGTGCACGCAGCAGCCACCGGCAGGCGCTCCAGGCTCGTGGGCTTCCTCGCTGTCACCACCGCTTTGGGCGTCCTGTTCCTCGTGTTCAAAGGCGTTGAGTATGCCCTGGACTGGCACGACCGGATCATCCCCGGCCCGACCTTCGACACAGCCAAGTTCGTCAACCCGGCACGTGCTGAGCTTTTCTACGCCTTCTACTTCATCATGACGGGGCTGCATGCGGTGCACGTCACCATCGGCGTGGGTGTGCTGGCGACGCTGACGGTCCTGGCCCGCCGCGGCTGGTTCTCCCCGCAAAATCACAACACCGTCGAGATGAGCGGCCTGTACTGGCACTTCGTCGACATCGTGTGGATCTTCCTCTTCCCCTTGCTCTACCTGATGGGGGTGTAAGATGGCCCAGGAAATCGTTTCGACAAGGGTGTACTACCGCGTGGCGGTGGCGCTGTTCGTGCTGCTGGGGCTGACGATCCTGGCGGCGGAGATTCACCTGGGGCCGCTGGCGGTGGTGGTGGCGATGCTGATCGCGGGCGTCAAGGCGGCGCTGGTGGGCCTGTATTTCATGCACCTGCGCATGAGCAGCGTGATGATGCGGCTGTTCGCCCTGGGCGGGCTGCTGTGGTTTTTGCTGCTGCTGGGGGGCACGCTCAATGACTACTTCACCCGCCTGGCCCCGCCGATGCTTGGCTAGGCGATCCAGAATGGAGCCGAGCCGGCAAGGCCGATTCAGCCCGCCCAAGCCGCCCGCGTCTTGCGCCAGGCCCGGCTGCGGCTGCGAACCTGCACCCATCGGGCTAAAATGTCGGATTCGGAAGGAGCTGACATCATGGCCGGACACAGCAAATGGGCGAATATCAAGCATAAAAAGGCCCGCGCCGACGCCAAACGGGGCAAGCTCTGGAGCAAATGCGCTCGGGCGATCATCGTGGCGGCCAAGAACGGCGGGGGCGATCCGGCCAGCAACCTGGCCCTCCGCTACGCCATCGAGGAAGCCCGCGCCGCCAACATGCCCAAGGACACCATCGAAAACGCCATCAAAAAGGGTACCGGCGAGCTGGCGGCGGAAAGCTACGAAAGCGTCATCTACGAAGGCTACGGCCCCGGCGGCGTGGCCATCATGCTCGACATCCTCACCGATAACCGCAACCGCACCGCCCCGGAAATCCGCAAAATCTTCGAAAAATACGGCGGCAACCTGGGCGGCTCGGGCTGCGTCGCCTACCTTTTCCAAAACAAGGGCCAGATCTTCGTCGGCAAACAGGGCCCCGGCGCCAGCGAGGAGGCGGTCATGACCGTCGCCCTCGAAGCCGGCGCGGAGGACATCACCGACGAGGGCGAAACCTGGCAGGTGCTCACCGAGCCGGCTCAGCTCATCCCCGTCCGCGAGGCTTTGGAGCAGGCGGGCATGACGCTCGAATCGGCCCAGTTGACCATGGTCCCCAGCACCACCGTGTCCTGCACCGGCTCGGAGGCCCAGCGCCTCCTGGAGCTGGTCGACGCCCTGGAAGACCACGACGACGTGCAGAAGGTGTACGCCAACTTCGAGATCCCCGACGAAGAGTTGGCGGCCTTGGAGAAATAACCGCCCCGGCCCAACCAGTCCCGGCCGGCCCGCCGATGGCCCGTTGAACCTGACTGATATGGTTCGCTACACCGTCCATTACTCCGGCAATGTGCAAGGCGTGGGGTTCCGCTACACGACGGCAAACGTGGCCAGGCGGTACCGCGTCGCCGGCTACGTGCAGAACCTGCCCGACGGCCGGGTGAAGATCGTCGCTGAGGGCGAGCCGGACCAGGTGGAGCATTTCCTGGAAGCGGTGCACCGCGTGATGTGCCGGCTGATTCACGATCAGCAGATCGAAAAGGGCGAGGCGACGGGCGAGTACGGCCGACCTGAAGACCCCGACACCTTCGGCGTGCGCTATTAGCCGCGGCTCAAATCAAAAAACGCCCGCCTGACTCAACAAATACGAATACCCGCCCGGCTTGTGATCGCCTGTCCGCGGGGCGTTCCGCTGCGGGTGGGTGCGGCTTATTTCTTTTGGTTTATCTTTTGGCTTATCCCTTGGAGCCCTGGGGCTTGCCGCCTCCTGCTGCGTCGCCGGTGCCGTCCCAGGCTTCCTGGAGGATCAGGCCGATCAGTGCCGGCACCGCCACCAGCAGCGGCACCACGACCTGATTCGCCGTCACCCCCGCGGCCACCGCGTCGCGCCAGGGCTCGAAGCTCAGCAGCAGCGCCAAAGCGCCCAGAACGGCGATGGTTGCTCCGCTGACCGACGTGAACAGGACGATGGACAGCTTGAACAGCACAAACGCCAGCATGCCGCAGATGATCAGGCCGATCAGGGCCCCGATCCAGTAGGCGTCGGGCGGGATGCTCGCGTGGGCGGCTTTGTTCAGCGCGTAGGCGAAGCCCGCCCAGAGGTTGGCGCCGATGAACGCCCCCGCCAAGCCGCCCAATAGCGCCACCGCGTACTTCATGAACGGAAACGCTGTCACCGCCAGCAGGACGCCCAGGCAGCCGGCGACGATGAAGGGCGCCTCGATCTTCTGGCCCAGGTAATAACCGCTGAACAGGCCGATGAATAGCGCAATGAGCACCGTGGCG
>DASVCG010000551.1:0-6824 GCA_036381755.1 Phycisphaeraceae bacterium
GTGGACACCCTCTGGCACGCCAAGCAGGGCACCTATGACGGCGACAGCACCCTGCGCGTCCCCTCCCCCCAGGTGCGCCTGGCGACCATGGGCGACACCGCTCGGCAACCCGTGCTTCATGCGCCCGCGGCGTTCGTCCGCCTCGTGGATGCTGAGGCCAACCGCCGCTACTTCCACATGTTCAAAGCGGGCGTGTCCGCGGTCGGCACGGGTCAGCAGGAGACGCTGGGCTGGGTGTTTCTGGTCCCAGCGGATCATCAGCCGACGAGCCTCTTTGTCCGCGGGCTGCGGTTCGACCTCGCCAATCGCAGCAGCGAAGCGGAAGATCTGCTGGCGGCACTGGGTGAGCTTCCGCCTCCGCCCGCAGCGGAGGAGGATTCGCAGACCGCCCAGGCCAGGGGGGATGAGGGCACGGTGGGCCCGCGAGAGGGCATCCGTGCTGGGCACGTCGCCACCCAGATCGAGCTGACCAATCAACTGCCGCGGCCCATCAGCACCAACTACGCCACAGGGCTGGAGGTCCGCGACGGGGCGGTGCACGGCGGCAAGGCCACAGCCCGCAAGCCGCCGGGGTCGCTCAGCCGCAACACCCGTGCTGACACCATCTATGTGCCTTCACACCTGGCCTGCGTCCGCCTGCGCATCGAGGCGGATCAGGCCCAGTCGCTCCTGGGCGCAGCCCGGACGCTGGCAGCCAGCCTGCAGGGCGTGTGGCTGGAGGACGACCGCGGCCAGAAGTGGGAGCCCTTCGCCTACGTTTGGGACCAGGGCGGGGAGCAGGAGATCTCCGTCGACGCCTTCAACCCCATCCGCTCCGCCCGGCAATTGCCCGTGGAGCAGATGCGAAGCGGACATCAGCTTTACCTCTACTTCCGCGTCAGCCGGGGGATCACCATCAAGTCCTACCACATCGGCCAAAGCACCTTCCAGGAGGCTGAGCTTCGGGTGCCTTAGTTAGCCGTTAGCGCCCCAAGCCGCCCGGTCGGCAAGCTGAGAGGACTTTGTTGATGTACCCCACCTTTTGATGCGGCTCCAGCCGCGCCCCCGTTGGGGGCGGGCTATTTATCCGCCCCTGCCGTCTGCCCTCTACCCTCTACCCTCTACCCTCTACCCTCTACCCTCTAACTCATCCGGGGGCTATCCTCTGGCCCTCCGTCTGCGGCTACCATGACTTGGAGCGGCGGGCGTCGGCGGCCCGGCTGGGCGGGAGGTGAGCGGTGAGCGTCAAGTCTTTCTGGGCAGCGGTCAAGGAGACGTTCATCCGGTTCGTGGGCCATCGGCCGTTCGTGCTGGCCGCGGCGCTGTCCTACTACACGCTGCTGTCGCTGGCGCCCTTGCTGCTGATCATGGTGTCGGCGGCGGGGATGATCTTCGGCCAGCGTGCTGTCCGCGGCGAGCTGGTGGCGCAGATCCGCTCCACCGTGGGCGAAAGCGGCGCCCAGGCCATCCAAACCATCCTCGCCAACGCCAGCGGGCCCGGACGCGGGATCCTCTCCATGACCATCGGGGTCGTCACGCTGGTGCTGGGCGCCACCACGGCGTTGGGGCAGCTTCAGGCGTCGCTCAACCAGATCTGGGAAGTTCAGGCGAGGCCGGGCCGAGGGGCGATCTGGAATTTGATCCGCACGCGGCTGGTGTCGCTGGCGCTGATCCTGGGAGGGGGCCTGCTGCTGGTGCTGTCGGTGGTGCTCAGCGCTGTGGTGGCGTCGATGCGCGACGCGCTGGGCGAAGCGCTGCCCGGCGGGGGGTGGCTGTGGCAGGGGCTGGAGCTGCTGGTGTCGCTGATCATCTTCACGCTGCTGATCGCGGCGATCTTCAAGTATCTGCCTGATGTGAAGATCGCCTGGAGGGACGTGTGGGTGGGCGCCGCCATCACCGCGGTGCTGTTCGCGGTGGGCAAGTTCCTCATCGGGCTGTACCTGGGCCGGGCGGGCGTCGGCTCGCCCTTCGGCGCTGCGGGCTCGCTGGTGGTGCTCTTGGTGTGGGTCTTCTACTCCGCGTTGATCCTCTTTTTCGGGGCGCAGATCACGCAGGTGTACGTGCATCGGTCGGGCAGGCAGATCGAGCCGGCCAACTACGCCATGCGCGTTCCGCGCCAGCCCGCAGCAGGCTCCCCGCCAAGCCAGGCCGGCGAATCAACACCGCCTGAACCTTCTGAACCTTCCGAACCCTGATCGCCGCTTGCGATGGACTTAGCCAGCTCGCGGTCTTGCTACACCGCTGCGTCTTGAGGCTCGCGTCCATCCAGCACCGCCCACACGTCGCGCACGACCCAGCTCATGTTCTGCATCGCCTGATCGGTGCGCGAGGCCAGGTGCGGCAGCAGCCGAACGTTGGGCAGGTCCCAGAGGGGGTAGTCGGCAGGCGGGGGCTCCGGGTCGTGCACGTCCAGCACGACGCGCGCCTCAGGGTGCGCCCGCGCCCAGGCCGCCAGTGCGCTGGTGTCCACCAGCATCCCCCGCGCTGCGTTGATGAGCAGGCAGTCGGGCTTGAGCCGGGCCAGCGCCTCAGCGTTGATCAACCGGCGGTTTTCCGGTCGGCCGTCCACGTGGATGGTGAGGATGTCGCTTCTGGCGTAAAGCTCCTCGTGGCTGACGAATTGAAAGGGGAACGACACGGCTTTGCGCAGCTCCACCTCGGGCAGGAGGTCGCACACTTTCAGGTCCATGCCCAGGGCGAACGCCACCTGGCCGACGCGCTTGCCGATGCGCCCAAAGCCCAGGATGCCCAGGGTCAGTTGATCGAGCTGACGGCCCACCTGGGTTCGGCGCAGCTCGTGGAATCGCTCAGGGCCGACCGGGCTCGTGAGGCTGGTGCGCGGGCGCAGAGCGTCGAGCATCAAGCCCAAAACGTACTCCACAACGGCCTGGCTGTTGGCGTCGGGCGTGTAGACGACGCGCACACCCCGTCGACGGCAGGCCTCCAGGTCGATGTTGTCCAGCCCCACGCCGGCCCGGCCCACCACCTTCAGATGCGGCGCCGCTTCCAGCAACGCCTCGTTCACCTGCGTGTAGGTGCGCACGATCAGCCCCTGGGCCTGGCGCAGGTGTCGCTCGAACTCCTCCTGATTCGAATGCGCGCACCAGACCACTTCCACGCGCTCGCCAAGCCAGCGAGCCGGCTCCTCGTCCAGCGTCTCGGAGATCACCACCACGGGTTTGTCCATGGCGGGCATCGTAACGCGGAACGCCCCGTGGAACCACAAAAGAAAGGCCTCTGTGGTTTATTTGGTCAGGTGTGGTTCGTCTGACTTATGCACGAGGGAAGCGGGCGGTCAAGCGGCGCGGGCTTCCCGGTTCACGTGCGACTCAGCGATCCGCGTGAGCATCTTGTCCGTGTCGCCTTCCTCGTTGAGGGTTTGCTGGAGGAGGCTGACGGCCTCGGGCTGGTTCAGCCGTTGCGCAAGGGAGCGGACCGTGCCATACGCCGCGATCTCGTAATGCTCGACGCGCTGGGCCGCAGCGATGAGCGCCGCGTCGCGGACCATGTTGTCGCCTTCTGCGTTGATCAGCTCGTCACCCTCATCAAGGATGCCCTTGATGCCTTCGCAGGTTTCCCGCTTGGGCTCGCGTCCCATCTGGCGGAAGATCTGCTCCAGCCGGGTTATGTGCTCCTGCGTTTGGCGCTGGTGCTCGGTGAAGGCCTGGCGCAGGTCGCTGGAGGCAGCGGCGTCGGCCATTTTGGGCAGGGCGGCGAGGATCCGCTTCTCAGCGTCGTAGAGGTCCTGCAACTGGTTGAGGTAGAGGTCCTGGAGCGAGTCAAACCGTATGCCGCCAAGCAGTCCCATGACGACTCTCCTTAGTTGAGGCCGGATTGATACGGGCCGGCTGCCACGGTGGTGCGCCGTCGGCCCAGCGGCGCAGGATGAGCCGCCCGCCTGATAAAGCCTTGCCCGTCGGGTCGCATCTCTCAACCGGGGAAGATGTGGAAAAAGAGGCAGGAAACTTTCCCAGACCCTGCCCGGGACAGCAGACCGGGGGCTTGCGGGGCGGCTCCATGCGGCTCGAAGGTGGCGGCGGTTCGGTCGGTCTGGATCGGTTCGCCCGATAAGGTCAGGCGCGTGGACGCTTAGGCGGAGGCTGGGGCTGGTCCCGCGTCGGCGGCGCGTCAAGTCGGCCGCGAGGCCGCCCGATGTAAAGGTAGACAAGATGGGGAAGGTTTGATCGACGCCCGGGTCGCATCGACAACAAGACCTGCCGTCGGGGGGAGCCGGTGGAGCAGCCATGAACAAGCATCCATCCATTTCAGAGCTGGGCCAGAAGCAGATCTTCACGACGGGCGAGGCGGCTGAGCTGTGCAAGGTGTCGCAGCAGACGATCATCCGCTGCTTCGACAGCGGCCGGCTCAAGGGGTTCCGCGTGCCCGGCAGCCGGTTTCGGCGGATCCCGCGGGACGAGCTGATCCGCTTCATGCGGGCCAACCGCATCCCCACCGACATCCTCCAGGGGGGCAAGCGCAAGATCCTGGTGGTGGACGACGACGCGGAGATCGTGGAGCTGTTCGTCGATGTGCTCAGCCGCGACCCGCGTTACGAGGTCAAGACCGCCTCCACCGGCTATGACGCGGGCATGCTCACCGAGCAGTTCCGGCCGGACCTGATCATCCTGGACTACATGCTGCCGGACATCAACGGCAACGTGGTGTGCCAGCGGATCCGCAGCAACCCGGAGCTGATGGGCGCCAAGATCATCATTGTTTCGGGCGTGGTGAACCAGGAGGAGATCGACGATCTGCTGGACGCCGGCGCCGACGAGTTCATCAAGAAGCCGTTCAACATCGAGAAGCTCCAGCAGCGGATCGCGGCGTTGCTGGAGGTGTAAGGCCCCGTGCCGCGGCGGGGCGCGCTACAAATGCGTCGCGGCCCGCAACGTCAAGCGATGATCGCGACCGAGCCCACCCAACCCTGCCGGATCGAGCTGATCCTGCGCCAGGTCGACTCGCTGCCGACGCTGCCGGCGGTGGCCATGCGGCTGCTGAGCCTGACCGCGGCCGACGACACCCACGCGCGGGAAGTGGTCGAGCTGATCAGCGCGGACCCGGCGTTGACGGCCAAGGTGCTGACTCTTTGCCGCGCCGCCTACCGCGGGGTGCGTGACGAGCGGCTCACGGTGGACCGTGCCGTGATGCTGCTGGGCTTCAGCGCCATCCGCAACGCGGTGCTTTCGGTGAAGGTGTTCGAGGTGTTCGGGGAGGAAGGCCCCGACGTCGCGGGGGCGGCCAGGGGCGAATCGCCTGCCGAGCCGGGCGGCCGAGCGTTCGACCGCGTGGCGTTCTGGACGCACAGCCTGGCGGTGGGGGTCGCCGCGGAATTGATCGCCGCGGCTCACGTGCGCGACCGCGAGCTGGACCCGGATGAGGCGTTCGTCTGCGGTCTGCTGCACGACATCGGCAAGCTGGCGCTGGACTACGTGCTGCCCAAGAGCTTCGCGCGGATCGTTGAGATGGCCGAGCTGAACCAGGGCAACATCGCCGAGTTCGAGCGGCGCGTGGTGGGCATCGACCATCACACCGCGGGCAAGCGGCTGGCGGAGCAGTGGCGGCTGCCGCACCGGTTGCAGGACTGCATCTGGCTGCACGGGTCGAGCTACGACACGCTGCCGAAGCTGGAGCACCGCCGACTCATCGGGCTGGTGAGCCTGGCGGACCTGATCGCCCGCCGCCAGCACCTGGGCTATTCGGGCAACTTCAACCTGCATCAGCCCATCGAGCCGCTGGTCCATCGTCTGGGTTTGGATGTGGGGCTCGTCCAGGGCGCAGCGGGGCGTCTGCATGAGCAGTTGGAGCACCGCGGCAAGGCGTTGGGTCTGCACGACACGCCTTCGCGGGAGCTGTTTCTTCAGTCGATTCAGCGAGCCAACCAGGCGCTGGGGCGCGTCAACCAGGTGCTGGAGCTGCGCAGCCGCACCGCAGCCAGCCAGGCGCGCGTGCTGGAGGCGATCGCCACCTTTCACGCCCAGGCCACGCCGGGCCGCAGCGTGCAGGACGTGCTGGACGCGGTGGCGGCATCGGCGCGGCACGTGTTCGGGACGGGTTTTTACGCGATTTTGTATCCGGGCGAATCGCACCATGATCGGCCCGAGTGGTTGATCAGCCAGTACAACGCGGAGGGTCAGGCGGTGGGCGTGCAGTACGTCGAGGCCCCGCCGCACACGCCGGACCTGGCGATGATCGACGCCCAGCAGCCGGTGGGCCTGCACCTGATGGGCCTGCTGCCGTGGATCGCTGATTATCTGGTGGACGCGGAGGACCTGCGGCGGGTGAAGCTGCTGCCTTTGCCTTGCGGGTGGGGGACCGCAGCGGTGCTGCTGCACGACCGATCGAGCCTGCCGCCTTGGAATCATCTAGCGCCGCTGACGAGCACGTGGGGCGCAGCGGTGGCGGCCGCGGCGCAGCACGATGGGGCGCGCCGCCTGGGTGAGCAACTGGCCCAGGCCAACACAGCACTGGCGCAGGCGCAGGATCGGCTGCTGAGGCAGGAGTCGATGGCGCGCCTGGGCGAGATGGCCGCTGGCGCCGCCCATGAGATGAACAACCCCCTGGCGGTGATCTCCGGCCGCAGTCAGTTGCTGTGCACCGCGTTGCCAGCGGGCAGCCCCGAACAAAAAGCAGCGCAGACCATCTTCCGCGAAGCGCATCGCCTGAGCGACCTGATTTCGTCGCTGCATATGCTGGCCGACCCGCCCCCGCCGCAGCGCCGACCGACCCAGTTGGCGGTTTTGCTGAAGGAGGCCGTCGACGCGGTGCAGCCGGCGCTGACCCGCCACAAGAACAAGGTGAGCATCGCCCTTGCGATCAAGCATTCGCTGCCGGAGATGATGCTCGAC
>DASVCG010000552.1:0-15637 GCA_036381755.1 Phycisphaeraceae bacterium
CCCCTACCCTCTGCCCGTTACCCTCTATCTTCCTGCCGCCTGCCCCCTGCCCCCTATCAGCGGGCCTACAGTTCATCCGCGGGCCTGGCCGATAACACGTGTATGCCTGCGGATGTTTCGACGATTTTGAAGCTCCGGGTGCCTTTGATCGTGCAGATCGGGCGGCGGCGGATGAAGCTGGAGGACGTGCTGGCCCTGGGGCCGGGCGCGATCGTCGAGCTGAACAAGCACGCGGACGAGGAGCTGGACCTGCTGGTGAGCAACAAGCCCGTCGGCAAGGGCACCGCGGTGAAGGTAGGCGAGAATTTCGGGATTCGGATCACCCACATCGGCACCGCCCGCCAGCGCATCGACGCCATGGGCAGCCAGCCCTCCTGAGCGTGCCAGCCCCGGGCGGGGGGCCAAGGGGTCAGGCCGCGAACATGGCTTCGACGAACTTGTCGGGGTCGAAGGCCTCGACGTCGTCGGGGGTTTCGCCCACGCCGACGAACTTGACGGGGATGTTGAGCTGTTCGCGGATGGCGATGACGATCCCTCCGCGTGCTGTGCCGTCGAGCTTGGACAGGAAGATGCCGGTGACGTCGGTGGCCGCGGCGAAGACCTTGGCCTGATTGATGCCGTTCTGGCCCGTGGTGGCGTCGATGACGAGGATGACCTCGTGCGGCGCATCGGGGATTTTTTTGGCCAGCACGTTGCGGATCTTGGTGAGCTGGCGCATCAGGTGCTCCTGGGTGTGGAGCCGGCCAGCGGTATCGACGATGAGCACATCCACCCCGCGGGCCACCGCTGCATCAGCCGCGTCGAAGGCCACCGCGGCCGGGTCGCCGCCCTGCTGACCCTTGATGACCTCCACGCCCAATCGCCTGGACCAGACTTCCAATTGCTCCACCGCTGCGGCGCGGAAGGTGTCGCACGCGGCCAGCAGCACGCTCTTGCCCTGATCGCGCAGGCTCTTGGCGATCTTGGCGATGCTGGTGGTCTTGCCCGAGCCGTTGACGCCGCACACCAGAATGACCGTGGGCGCGCCCGGCGGGCCCCATCGCAGTTGGCGATCTTCCTGGGGGTAATACGCGCGGAGCTGATCCTTGAGGTATTGCAGGGCCTGGTCGCCCTGGGTGATCTCGCTGCGCTCCCACGCGGCCTGGAGGTCCTTGCGGATCTCGGTCGCGGTGCGGATGCCGATGTCCGCCTGGATCATCGCGCGCTCCAGGTCGCGCAAAAGCTCGGCTGAGAGCTGCTTGCCCGTCAGGATGGTGCGCAGCGTCGAGGCCGACCCGCTCCGCGTGCGGGCCAGACCCTGCTTGAGTTTCTCAAAAGCGGTCTTGAATAAACCCATGTGGTTTGTCTTTCCCTGCCGTCTGCCCCCTGGCCTCTACCCGCTGCCCCCTAATCTTGACGGTCCATCGCGTCGCGTAGCCAGGGGTCGTCCTCGCCGGGCTCTTGCGATGATTCAGGCGAAGCGGGCTTGGCCTGGCTCAGCCGCTTGGCGACCTTGTCCAGCACGCCGTTGATGAACGCGGGGCTGTGCTCGCTGGCGTAGCGCTTGGCCAGCTCGACGGCCTCGTTGATGGCGACCTTGGCGGGCGTGCGGCCGCTGGCGATCTCGTGGTACGCCAGGCGGAGCAGGGCGCGGTCGATCGGCGGCTGGCGGTGCGTGGGCCAGTCGGGCGCCAGTTGGGCGACCGCAGCGTCGGCCTCAGCCCTGCGGCGCCAGGCCTCCAGCGCCAAATCCACCGCCTGGACGCGCTGACTGGGCGCCGCACGCTCCTCCTCGTCCAGCTCTTCCAGGAGCGACTGGCGGTCCGCCTCGCCGGCCATGTCCATGCGGTAAAGCAACTGCATCGCCAGCCGTCGGATGTCGCGACGATTGCCCATGATCAATCGCTGAGCCGTCCGCTCCCGAGCCTTAGGCCGCCCCGCAGCCGGGGTCCACATCCCAGACCGCCTCAGGCCCGCAGCGGACGCCTTGATTTTATTTCTCGTCGATCTTCCTCATCAGGTTGGCCATCTCCACCGCGGCCAGCATCGCCTGGCCCCCCTGGTTGCCCAGCTTGGCGCCGGCGCGGTGGATGGCCTGCTCCAGCGTGTCGCAACTGATCACGCCGAAGATGCACGGCACGCCCGTCTGCGTGCCGACCTCGCGGATACCCTTGGCGGTCTGCTCCACCACGTGGTCGTAGTGGTCGGTCTCCCCGCGGATGACACACCCCAGGCAGACGATCGCCTCGTAGCGCCCCGTCAGCGCCAGCCGGCGGGCGGTCACGGGCAGCTCGAAGCTGCCGGGCACGTGCACGACGGTCAGCGCCTCCGGATCGCCGCCCAGGCGCTTCCACGTCTCCACCGCAGCGGTCAGCATGTGCCCGGTGATGAACGCGTTGAAGCGGCTGACGACAAGGGCGACCCTGGCGTCGCGGGCCAGCCACTGGCCCTCCAGGCGGGCGGGTTCCTTGCGTTCCACGCGGGGATTCTAACGCAAACCCGCAGCGGCTTCCCGCGTCGGCCCGACGGCCCGACCACCGGGGCTACCCGCGCCGGCGGGCATCGGTAAGATGTCCCCTCAGCGACGCTCCCAGCGGCCTATCCCCGCTCCATCGGGAGCCCAGCGCAAGGAGACCTGCTGATGCCCCTGATCGACATGCCCCTGGAGCAGCTCCAAACCTACCGCGGCCGAAACCCGCGGCCCACGGACTTCGACGCCTATTGGGACCGGGCGCTGACGGAGCTGGAAGCGACCGACCCCCAGCCCGAGCTGGTGCCCGCGGATTTCCAGGTCCCCTCTGCTGAATGCTTCCACCTCTACTTCACCGGCGTGCGCGGCGCACGCATCCACGCCAAATACCTGCGGCCGCGCAACGGCAACAAGCCCTACCCCGCGGTGCTCCAGTTCCACGGCTACAGCGGCAACTGCGGCGACTGGTACGACAAGCTCGGCTGGGTGGCGATGGGCTTCGCGATCGCCGCGATGGACTGCCGCGGCCAGGGCGGGCGCAGCGAGGACGTCGGCGGCGTCAAGGGAACCACCTTCCGCGGCCACATCATCCGCGGCCTTCTCGACGGCCCGGACAAGCTCCTGTTCCGCGATATCTTCCTCGACACCGCTCAGCTCGCGCGTGTCGTGGCGGCGATGGAAGAGGTCGACGCCCAGCGCATCGGCTGCTTCGGCGGCTCGCAGGGCGGCGGGCTCACCCTCGCCTGTGCGGCGCTAAGTCCCCTCATCCAACGCGCCGCTGCCATGTACCCCTTCCTGTGCGACTACCAGCGGGTCTGGGAAATGGACCTGGCCCAGCACGCCTACGAGGAGCTGAAAACCTTCTTCCGCCAGTTCGACCCCACCCACGAGCACCAGGCCCAATGGTTCACCCGCCTGGGTTACATCGACAACCAGCACCTGGCCCCGCGCATCAAGGCCCAGGTGCTCATGGGCACGGGCCTGATGGACACCATCTGCCCGCCCTCGACGCAGTTCGCCGCGTACAACCGCATCACCTCGAAGAAGCAGGTGGTGATCTACCCCGACTACGCCCACGAAACCCTGCCCGGCTTCTGGGACCGCACCATGCAGTTCATGGCGGCGATGGCCCAGGAACCCGTCGCTACAGGTTGAACGCCGGGCCGGTTCGTCTATGATGGCTCCCCCTGAATTACCCTGCTATTCAACGTTTAAATAGAGAAAAGAAAGGCCAAAACCATGCCTCGGCGAGCCAAGATCTCCATCATCGGCGGCGGCAACGTCGGCGCGTCCTGCGCCATGTGGGCCGCCAGCAAGGAGCTGGGCGACATCGTCGTCCTGGACATCCCCCAGCAGGAAAACGCCGTCAAAGGCAAGATGCTCGACCTGCTGGAGTGCTCGCCCATCGAACGCTTCGACGTGAGCATCACCGGCACGGCCAACTACGAGGACATCGCCGGCTCGGACGTGGTGGTCATCACCGCGGGCATCCCGCGCAAGCCGGGCATGAGCCGCGACGACCCGATCTCCACCAACGTCAAGATCGTCAAGAGCGTCAGCGAGAACGTCAAGCGGCACGCGCCCGAGGCGGTGGTGGTCGTGGTGAGCAACCCGCTGGACGCGATGGTCTACACCGCCTGGAAAGCCACGGGCTTCCCCACGAACCGCATCATCGGCCAGGCCGGCGCGCTGGACGTGGCCCGCTACCGCACCTTCATCGCCCTGGAGCTGGGCGTGAGCGTGGAAGACATCCAGGCGCTGTTGCTGGGCGGGCACGGCGACGACATGGTCCCCCTGCCCCGCTACACCTCGGTGCACGGCATCCCGGTGAGCCAGCTTCTGCCCAAGGAGAAGATCGACGCCTGCGTCGAGCGCGCCAAGGTCGGCGGGGGCGAGATCGTCAAGCTCATGGGCACCAGCGCCTACTACGCCCCGGCCAGCGGCGTCATCCAGATGGTCGAGGCCATCGTCAAGGACAAGAAGCGCATCATCCCCTCGGCGGCTTACTGCGATCAGGAGTACGGCGTGGGGGGCTACTTCGTCGGCGTGCCGGCGCTCTTGGGCAAGGACGGCGTCGAGAAGGTCATCCAGATCGAACTCAACGACGAAGAGAAAAAGCTCATGGACGCCTCGGTCAGCCACGTCAAGGAGCTGGTCGCTGTGGTCCGCCAAATGCACCCCGAACTGGCCTGATTGAGGACAGGGGGCAGGGGGCAAAGGGTAGACGGTAGCGGGTAGCGGGCAGACGGCAGAGGGATAGGGGTTATTCCAACCCCTATCCCTTTTTGTCTTTTTCTGTGCCTTTGTGGTCTGTCTGCGCCTGCCCCCTGCCGTCTGCCCTCTGCCTTCTCTTCCCCTGCCCTGGCCGGTGCGGGGCGGGCTCTGGTATGCTGAGGGGTCCAAGTCCACGCGGATCGAGCCAGCGGGACGCAAAGGCATGCCCCTCCCTGCTGAGCGGGCCCTCAGAACAGGGCAGCGGCTAGATGATGAATCCTGGGCGCAGCGTCGAATACCCCTGCCGGCTCCGCGGGATCAGAACCAGGCGGCGGTCAGAGGGATATGAGTCCCCAGCGGTTGATCTAGCACAAGGCCGCGAAGGTCAGCAGCGTCAGAATCAGGATCTTGCGGCGGCGGGCGAACCGGGCGGCGGAAATGTCGAAAAGCGTCAACATGCGTGCGTCTCCCTGATCCTTGATTCCAAATTGGGCTTGCCCCCCTCGATGCATCAAAGACCATGCCAGCGGAGGCTCCCACCGATGCAGGATTTTAACCTAGCAGGAGAACAGCCTTTGGGCCAGCTTTTTTCCCGCAGGCCCAGCGGCCGAATGGGCTGGATGTTGCCCACAGGCAACAGCCCGCGCCGGCGGCTGTGGCCGCGACGCATCACACGGGCCTGCCAGGCCGTGGGGGTCATCGCAATAGCCATCGCAGCGGGGCTGATCGGCCCCGGCTTGCCGGCCCAGGCCCAGACGCCCGCGGGGGATGCGAGCCCGTCAGCCCAGGCCATGACCGCCCCGCTGGTGGACGGCTCCCATGCCTTGCAGGCCCACTATTGGGTTGAAAGCTGGCTGCGGGAAGGGCAGGTGCCTTCGGAGGTGGAGGTGTCCGCGCCTGTGACGGGGCTGTTCGGCCTGTGCGTGACGCTGCGGACGGACGGCATCACGCTGGGCACGGGGCAGGCATTTCACCCCTCGCCGCGCGCGGACGCCCCTTCCGCAGCGGTCGATCTGGTACCCCTGCTTCAGCAGGCGGCACAGGAGGCATTGGCGCAGACGCTGGAGAAGCTCAAGGACGCGCAGCTCCGCGCGGTGGTGGAAGGGCGCGGCGCTACGCCGCTAACGCCCCCGCGGATCGAGCAACTGGCTGACCGCATCGCGGTGGACATCCAGATCGGGCACCGCCTCCAGACGATCCACGTGCCGGCGGAGGCGCCCCCGGATCAGGTGTTCGGCACGTTCGCGCCGGGCTATCACGGGCTGCGGATGCCCGCCCCGACAGGGCAGGAGGCAGAGGAGGCGGTCATCTGGCCCGCCACAGCACTGGCTATGAACACGTCGCCCCAGAGCCAGTTGGTGCAGTTGCTGGACAAGCGGGGGCATCGCCCACGGCTGGACCTGCCCTTGGTGGCTCGGCCGGGCGGGATAACCTTGCAGCGGTTTGATGTGATCCACGTGGTCCGCCCGCGGCCCAGTCAGCCGGCGATGCAGTTGGTGCGGGGCAATGCCCTGCTGCCGACGCACCCCATCGATGGGCGGACGCTGGACGAAATGGCCCTGCGCCTGGCCAAGCACTTGGAGCAGCGGTTCACCACCTCCGGCCTGGTGCGCGGGACGTATCAGCCCTCGAGGAATCAGTATGACCCGCCGGTGGCCTCGCCGGAGGAGGTTGCGCTGGCGTGCTACGCGATGACGCGCCATTGCAAGTACCTCCTGACCCTTCGGACGGAGGACGCCTCGCTTCAGGGATCAGCCCGGCGGACACTGGCCGTCGCCACCGACCAGGCCAGGCACATGCTGGAGCAGAATCAGGTCGAGCCGGCCACCGCGGCGCTGGTGCTCCTGACGCTGGTGGACACCCCGGTGCCCGCTGGCGCGCAGGCGATGCGCGACCGGCTGGGTCAGCACCTGCTGGAGCTGGCTAACCGTCAGCCGCTGGTGCAGGATCGCCAGGAGGCGACGCACGCGCTGGTGACCGCGGCGCTGGCGGCCTGGTACGCCCAGACCCGCGACGCGTCGCTGGGCAAGGTGGTGCAGCAGCGGATCGACCAATTGTGGCAGCACGCCCAGGGCAGCCCCAATGTCCACGCCCTGCCCTGGTTCATGCTCGCCCATGAGCGTGTCGCGCACCTGCTCGCCGGCAGCGACCCGGCCCTGGCCCAGACGCTGGCCCAGCAGCAGCAGGGCATCGCCACGCTCTTGACCAAGCTGAGCGAGCAGCAGGTGATCGAGCCGCCGGTGCTGGGCCCGCCCGATGTCATCGGCGGATTCGAGCTGCACCGCGGGCCCGCGGGCAGCCCACCCAACCCCGATTGGCGCACCGCCCCCTTGACCGCCTTTTTGGCCATCGCCCTGCGCGAGCCGGGCATCACCCAGGGCCGCGATGTCATCGGCTGGCTGCTCACCGCGGGCATGGCCACCCGCTTCCTGGGGCAGCTCATCATTGATGATCCAAGCTGCTACTACATCCAAAGCCCCGCCGATGCGCTGGGCGGCGTCCGCCTGACCCTCTGGAACAACGAGCTGGGCGTGGCCCCCCTGGCCATGAGCCTCCTGGCTGTCACCGAACTCCAGGAAACCCAAACCCAACTGGCCTCCTTCAGCGGAGCCCCAGCAGGCGGGCTGTGATTTTCGATAGCTGATTGCTGTCGCCGATTTTGAAGAAGCGCCAGCGACGATCGGTGATGATCGCGATCATCGCCGATCAGCGATCGGCAATTCTTAATCTTTCCCCAAGCCCCAGCGGCGAACCCCGGATCAGGCGTCCGCCTGCATTGCCTGCGTGATCTGCTGGCGGAGCGTCTGGGCGTCGTCGGGGTCGAGCTTCCCCGCGGGCCAGACGATGCCCAGTCCCCCGTGCTCGGTCTTGGGGATGATGTGAAAGTGGACGTGATTGACCTCCTGATGCGCCAGCCTGCCGTTGTTTTGCAGGAGGTTGTACGCCTTGGCGCCCGTGGCTTGCAGGACCGCCCGGCTGAGCCGCGGCGCTACGCGCAGGCACGCCGCTGCTGTCTCCGCGGGCATCTGGTCCAGCGTTTCGTAATGCGATCGGGGGATGATCAGCACATGGCCGCGCGCCAGCGGCCCCACGTCCAGGAACGCGAGCACCTGATCGTCCTCGTACACCTTGTGCGCGGGGATCTGGCCGGCTGCGATCTTGCAGAAGATGCACGCGGGGTCCTGGCTTGCCGCCTGGCTGGTCATGGCTGTGCCTCCGACGAAGTATAGGGATGGATGATGGTGAGGATTTTTAACTTTTGATTTTTCGGACTTCTGATTCTGCCGCCTGTCCTCTACCCTCTGTCTTAGCCCCCTCACCCTACCCTCTCCCCCGCTTGCGGGGGAGAGGGCTTTATTCATGTACCCCCGCTTTATTCATGTACCCCTGCTTTTTGATGCAGCTTTAGCCGCGCCCCCGTTGGGGGCGGGCTATGGGGTTTGTCTTTTCCTGCCGTCTGCCCTCTGCCCCCTATTCTCTATCTTTTAGGGCTAGATGTTTTCCATGGCTGCGACCAGCTCGGTCACGACGCGTTTGGCGTCGCCGAAGATCATGCCGCAGTTTTCGCGGTAGTACAGCTCGTTTTCGACGCCCGCGAAGCCCGGGTTCATGGATCGTTTGATGACGAACACGGTCCGGGCCTGATCGACGTTGAGGATGGGCATGCCGTAGAGGGGCGAGCTGCGGTCGTGCCGTGCTGCGGGGTTGGTCACATCGTTGGCGCCGATGACCAGGGCCACGTCGGTCTGCTCGAGCTCAGCGTTGGATTGGTCCAGGTCGAGCAGTTGCTCGTAGGGGACGCCTGCTTCCGCCAGGAGCACGTTCATGTGTCCGGGCATGCGGCCGGCGACGGGGTGGATGGCGTAGCGGACGCTGACGCCGCGCTGCTCCAGCTCGTCCTCCAATTCCTTGACCGCGTGCTGGGCCTGGGCGACAGCCATGCCGTAGCCGGGCACGATCATGACGCGTCTGGCCGCTTCGAGGACGACCGCGGCGTCTTCGGGGGAGAATTGTCTTACCTGGCCCGCCGGCCCGGCACTTGCATCGCCCGCGGGCGCTAGCGCGCCCACCCCGCCAAAGAGCACGTTCATCAGCGAGCGGTTCATCGCCTTGCACATGAGGTTGGTGAGGATGATGCCCGAAGCGCCCACCAGCGCGCCGGTGATGATGAGCGCCTCGTTGCGGAGGATGAAGCCCGCCATCGCCGCGGCCAGGCCGGAGTAGCTATTGAGCAGCGAGATGACCACGGGCATGTCCGCCCCGCCGATGCCGATCACCAGCAGCACGCCCAGCACCAGCGACAGGATCGAGGCGACGAGGATGATCCACTGGGCCAGGGGCCAGGCGATCAGGAGTGCTGACAGCGCCAGGCCGGCCAGGAGCAGGAGGGCGATGGCGACCTTCTGGCCGGGGAACTGGATCGGCTCGCCGGGGGTGATTTTGAGGCCCTGGAGCTTGCCGAAGGCGACGAGCGAGCCGGTGAAGGTCACCCCGCCGATGAGGATGGTCAGGCCCGTGGCCAGGAGGCTGTCCCAGCTCATCCCCACCAGGAGGTAGCTCTGGTCGTTGTAGAACGTCCATCCGCTGAGCATGCCCTGCTTGCGGGTGTAATCCGCGCAGGCCACCAGCAGCGACGCCGCGCCGCCAAAGCCGTTGAGCAGGGCGACCATCTGCGGCATGGCGGTCATGCGGACGCGCAGGGCCAGGAGCAGGCCGATGACCGTTCCCACCGCCACCGCGACGCCGATCCAGATGAAGCTGATCAGGTAGCTTTGGCCCGGCTCGGCCCCGCGGTTCACCAGCAGCAGCGTCGCCACGCTGGCGATGAGCATGCCGACGGCGGAGATGAGGTTGCCTCGCGGCGCACTGCGGACGCTGGAGAGCATCTTGAGCCCAACGATGAACAACACCGCGGCGGACAGGTAAAGCAGGCTGACGAGGTTTTCAGTGGCGCCGTTGACCAGTTCGAGCGTGTGCATGGTTGTGGGTCCGCTGAGCTGCCCCCTACCCCGCCTCGGCGGGCGGGAACCGTGTCCCCCTGTGACGCGCGTCGGCTCGTGCGCTTAGGCTTTGCGGTCCCGGCGGCGGAACATCGCCAGCATGCGGTCCGTCACGACATACCCGCCCACCACGTTGATCGTGGCCAGGACCACCGCCAGCGTCGCCAGGATCACATCCAATTGCCCGAAGCGGTCGGAGAACGACGCCGCCAGCGCCCCGACAATCGTGATGCCGGAGATGGCGTTGGAGCCGCTCATCAGCGGGGTGTGCAGCGTCGAGGGCACCTTGGCGATGACCTCGAAGCCCACGAAGATCGCCAGCACGAAGATCACGACGCTGGTGATGAATGGGTCCATGTCGGATTCCCTCAATCGCTTGCGCCGGCGTGGCCCGCGCGGCATCAATCCATCAGGCCGGCGGGCCCGCAGCGGCGGATCAGGTCAAGGTCCTTTGGACCAGCTCGTTGCGCACCTGGCCCTCGTGCACGATGCACGCGCCGTTTTGAATCTCGTCCTCAAGGTTGAGCCGGACCTGCCCCTCCGCCACGATCTCCTTGAGAAACGCCTGCATGTTGTTGGCAAAGGCGAAGCTGGCGTGCACGGGGACCAGGCGCGGCAGGTTGAGCGTGCCGATGATCGTCACCCCGCCGGCTGCGCCGTCGAAGGTGTAGACCTGGCCCGGCCGCGTCAACTGGCAGTTGCCGCGCTCCGCGTGGGGGTCGGCGGCCAGGTCGACGATGACGCTGCCGGGCGACATCTGAGCCGCCACGTCCGCGGGGATGAGCATAGGCGGGGCCTTGCCGAACACCGCCGCCGTCGTGATCACCGCGTCAGCGCCGATGACGTGCTTGGCCATCAATTGGGCCTGCTGGCGCTTTTGCTCCTCGCTCAATTCATGGGCGTAGCCGCCGGCGGTCTGGGTCTGCTGCGTCGTCAGGGGCAGCTCGACGAACCTGGCGCCCAGCGACTGGACCTGCTCGCGCGTCGCGGGGCGCACGTCGTAGGCCTCCACCACAGCGCCCAGACGCACCGCGGTGGCGATGGCCTGGAGGCCCGCGACGCCCGCGCCCAGCACGAACACCCGTGCTGGCGCCAGCGTGCCCGCTGCGGTCATCATCATGGGGAAAATCTTGGGGCAGTGGTCCGCCGCCAGGATCACCGCCTTGTACCCGGCCAGGTTCGCCTGGCTCGACAGCACGTCCATCGACTGCGCGCGGCTGATGCGCGGCAGGAACTCCATCGCGAACGCCGTGACCCCCCGCTCCTGAAGCACCCGCACCAATTGGGGATTCGTCAGCGGCGACAAAAGCCCCGCCAGCACCGCGCCGGGCTTGAGCAAGCCGGCCTGATCGAGCTGAGGCGGCTGCACGACCAGCACCACGTCGGCCTGGGTCCACAAATCCGCCGCGACGGAACCTGCCCCACCAACCACCCGGGCCCCGGCCTGGCGGCAGGCCTCGTCGGAAATCGACGAGCCGTGCCCCGCGCCGGCCTCCACCAGCACCTCCAGCCCCGCGCCGACGAGGCGCTTGATCACCTGCGGCACAAGCGCCACGCGCGTCTCGCCGTCCCTGCTTTGCCTGGGCACCGCGATCTTCATCAGCCTGTCCCCCTAGGCTTATATGCCCGCCTACCTTATCCCAAAAATGCCGGCCCGTCATGTCCCATCGCCCCCTCCGGGCCGGCTGATCGACCGCCGGCTGCCAACCTGCTGCGCCTGGTTTATCATGCCCGCATGCGACAGATCCAGGTCCAGACCCAGCAGCGCAGTCAGATGGTGGACATCACCGCCCAGGTGCGGCGGGCCGTCCAGGAGGACGGCCTGAAAGAAGGCCGGGTGATCGTCTACGTCCCCCACACCACCGCGGGCATCACCATCAACGAGAACGCCGACCCCGACGTGGTGCACGACATGCTCGCCCAACTGGACGCCATGGTGCCCTGGTCGCAGCCTTTTTACCGGCACGGGGAGGGCAACTCGGCCGCCCACGTCAAGGCGTCGATGATGGGCTCGAGCGTCACGGTGCTGGTGCACGAGGGCCGGCTGGTGCTGGGCACCTGGCAGGGCATCTGGTTCTGCGAATTCGACGGCCCGCGCAGGCGGAATGTGCTCATCCACACAAGCCGCGAAGATTGAGCCGCCAGCCTTTTTGGGGTGCCGGGCCGGGCCCGGGCATGGGTGATCGGCGATCGCCGATTGCTAATGGCTTATTTGAGCCTATTGGGAAGGATCGCCCAGCCGATGCTGATCGGCCAGGGAGGATGGAGGCCCTCAGCGGCATGGGTGATCCGTGCCCCCTGGTCCTGCTGCCCGCCCTTCCACCGGACTTTTCCCTGACGGCGGCCATGCCGTATCATGGCCGGGCATGGACGAGGCCCTCAAGCCGATCGCGGAGAAGGTGTACGCCGGCCAGCGCCTCTCGTTTGAGGACGGCCTGACGCTGTTGCGCACGCGCGACGTGTGGACGCTGGGCGAGCTGGCCGCGACGGTTCGGCAGCGGCTGCACAGCCGGCGGACGTACTACAACATCAACCGCCACCTCAACTACACCAACCTCTGCGCGCTGTCGTGCAAGTTCTGCTCGTTCTATCGCAAGAAGGGGCAGGACGGGGTGTACGAATATTCGGTGGAGCGGATCGCCCAGGAGGCCAGCGCCGCTGCTCAGGCCGGCGCCACTGAGATGCACATCGTCGGCGGGCTGCACCCGTGGCTACCCTTTTCCTACTACACCGACATGCTCGGCGCGATCCGCCAGGCTGCGCCCCAACTGCACATCAAGGCCTTCACCGCGGTCGAGATCGTCCACCTGGCGCGCATCAGCAAGCGGCCACGCGACATCCGCGGCGTGCTCCTGGACCTCCAGGCCGCCGGCCTGGGCTCGCTGCCCGGCGGCGGGGCTGAGGTCTTCGACGACCGCGTCCACGATCAGGCCTTCAAGGGCAAGATCCGCTCCGACCAGTGGCTCCAGGTCCACCACATCGCCCACGAGCTGGGCCTGATGACCAACGCCACGATCCTCTACGGCCACATCGAGTCGCTCGAAGACCGCGTCCACCACCTGTGCCTGCTGCGCGACGCGCAGGATCAGGCGATCCAGCGCGACCACCCCGGCCGGTTCCAGACCGTCATCCCCCTGCCCTTCATCCCCGACAACTCAGAGCTGGAGCACCTTTACGGCCCCACGGGCCTGGACGACCTGAAGATGCTGGCTGTCTGCCGGCTGATGCTGGACAACTTCCCGCACATCAAGTCGTTCTGGATCATGCAGACCCTGCCGCTGACGCAGATGGCCCTGGACTGGGGCGTGGATGATGTCGACGGCACGGTGGCGTGGTACGACATCACCAAGGTCGGCGGAACGGGGACACACCAGGAGGCCGATGTGCCCACGCTCCGCCGCCTGATCCGCCAGGCCGGCTACGAGCCGATCGAGCGCGACACGCTCTACCGCCGCGTGGTCCGCAACGGCGCGTCCTGGTCGGTGGTCAACGAGTCTCTCTCGCCTCATCCATCAGCGGAGGCGTCGGTGGCCTCGGGCGTGTGCTGACCCGCCCGCTCCTGACGGAAGCGGCGCAGCGACAATAGCGCGATCAGCGCCAGGCCCGACCAGGCCGCTGAGGGCGTCGGCACCGGCGCGGGGCCGACCGTGGAGCCGTTGCCGTCGTCGTTACCGTTTCCGTTGTCGTCGCTGTCCCGCGACACCAGCGAGACGTTGTTGCCCCTTTGGCCGTCTATGCTGCGAGCCATCGCCGCGATCCGCGTGCCCCGTCGGTCCAGGGCGTCGAGCAGGTCGTCGAGCGTGACGCTGGCGCTGCCTTTGTTGATGCGGATCGCCAGGCTTTCGAAGGGATCGTCCACGCCGTTGTTGAGCCTGCCGCCCTGGCTGTCGGAGCCAAAGGAGAAGGCGTTGCCCCGCCATTTGATGCTCCCTTTCCCGCGTGGCAGGCGCGGCTTGGCTGGGGGTTCGAAATCCACGCCGGGCGTTTGAACGATCTGCCGTCGGCTTATCTGCAACAGGTTGCTCCGCCGAAAGCCCCCTTCGAAGTAGACGTCGGTGAGCGACGTCTCCACGAGGGATTCGTTCTTGAAGATGAAGGTAAAGTCGTTGCCGGTGTCGGACACGTCGACGGAGAAGTTGAGGTTGAAGGTGTCCACATCGCGGGGGTTGAAGAAGACGGCCAGGTCCACGCGCTCAGCCTGAGCGCGGGGGGCCACCAGCCCCAGCGCCATCGCCGCAGCGGCGCAAGAGAGCCACAGGCCGCGGCCCGAACGCTCCACCAAACCGGACCGCATCACGGGTGAGCGGGATTGCGTCAACATGACAAAAGCCCTCCACGGGTTTCAGGAACGAACACCAGCCACACGGGCATGGAACGCTAAAGGGATGCCAGCCGATCGTCGCCCCATTGTCCGACACCGGACGGGGGTTGGACCAACCGGCCAACGCCGGAATCGCCGCCGGGGCGATCCACGCTCCGCATGCCGGGGCAGCCAGCAGATGCTGCTGCGGAATTGGCGAAACAGCCCGCCGGGCCGCCTGCCCGCCCGCGATCAACGGCCTAAAATGAATGAACCGAACCCTAGAAGCAGGACGGCTGCGCCCGCCCGGGAGGTTCTGTCTGATGCCTGACTCACGCACACCCCAGCCGCACAATGCCCAGGAGCCGTCAGCCCCGGCCCGGAAGCGGCACCTTTCGATGCACGAGGACGTGGAGCTGTGGTGCGATTGCTGTAGCTGCGAAGCTGAGCCGCGCTGGCGAGATCTGGAGGAGGAATTGACCACGCCGGACCAGCCCGCTGACACCATCGCGCCAGCTGATCCAACGCTCCACCGCGATGCTGTGACGGAGCAGCGCTAACCGCGCGGTGCGCGCTGCGTGCGCGTTACGTGCGTTACGACGCGCCTTCATGCTGCACCGCGCATCGAAGCTGCGCCTGTGCTACGCCTGCTGAGGCTGAGTCAGCGGCTCGCCGCACTCGGGACATGTAATCGCGTCGGGGTTCCCCCGCAGGTCATACCCGCAGGCCGGGCACATCGGCGCGTCAGGCAAGGGGAAGACCCGCCAATCGCTGCCGTACTGCTCCAGAAAATGAAGCGAATACGCCCGCTGAAAGACCAGAATCGGCAATATCACCACCGTGCCCACATAGGGCAGCAGCACCAGGCCGCAGGTCATGCAGCAGGTCATCAGCACCAGCATGCTCGCCGCCATGCTGAGGACGTACCGCATCAGGTAAAACAGCGTCACCGGCCAAAGATGGCCGCGGATCACCTGCCCCCACACCCGCCGCCACGCCTCTCTCGCGGTGATCTCCTGGCGGTACATGGCCGGCACCATAAAGTCCTCCACCAGCAACTGGACCGTCAGGTAGGCCAGGGCGATCAGCGTCGCCATCACCACCAGCAGCACCATCGCCGCGAGGCTGCGCTGGCCGAACCGCCCCGCCTCCAGCTCGGCCCAGCTCAAGGCGCCGCAAACCGCGAGGGTGGCCAGCACCGCGGCGATCATCAACAGCAGCATAAGCATCTGGAAGCGGAACAGGCTGTTGCCCAGGGCGCGGTGCTCTTTCCAGGGCTGGACGACTCGGCCGCGGTTGTGCGCCACGCCGTCGAGGAACATGAACTTGCCCCGGCTCTGAAGCCAATGCACCAGCGCCACCAGCGCCAGCATCACCGCCAGCACACCGATGACGATGCCTGCGACCAGGATCAGGTGCGACTGAACCCAATCCCCCGCCCCGGTGGAGCCTTGCGTCCCCCCGCCGCTGCCGCCACCACCACCGCCGCCTGGCACGCCAATGTGGCCCCCGCCGACTCCGCCCAGGTACGCCAGAAACGCGCAGAACCCCAGCGTGAGCCACTTGCGCACCTCCATCGGCTTGAACAGCACGCGCACCATGGTGTCCCAGGCCCGGGAAATCGGCTCGATCGCGGAAATGTTCATGCTCAGCCGCTTGAATCAACGGTTTTTC
>DASVCG010000553.1:0-3601 GCA_036381755.1 Phycisphaeraceae bacterium
CAAGATGCTATAAGCGATGACATTGAAATCGCAGTGGATGCCAATGAGGCATGGAGCGCCGCAGAAGCGATCCGATGGGTCGAAGAGCTAGATCGTCATAATCTCTCGATCGCGTATCTCGAGGACCCGTTGCACCGTAACGATCACGGCGGCTTGCTTGACATCAAGCGCCATACAGGCGTGAAGATCGCGGGTCACGACTACGTGACGGAACCGGATCATATCGAGTCATTGCTCGATATGGGGGCGCTGGATTATCTGCGGCTACCCGGAACAATCGACGGTGCCCTAATCTGGGCGCGGCTGGCGAAGCGATATGACATTCCTCTCATTGCCGGCAACAGCCTCTTCGAGCTCAACGTGCATCTTGCCGTCGCATTTGCGGACCAGACGGATCGGATCGAATTTGCAGACCTCGCATGGAACCGTTTGCCGGCGCATTCGGTGACAGTGCGAGATGGATTCATGCACGCGTCCCAAACACCGGGCCACGGCCTGGCTCCCAATCTGGATATGCTGGAGCAGATCGTGGATAACAATCCTACTCCTGCTCCTGGGAATGTGGCATCGAAGGCATAATAGGAAAAAAGACGCTCTAGCGAACACATCTGGCCAAAACCTTACCCCAGAACTCCACCGATCTCTTATGCTGAAGCAGGATCACAAATCCGCCTGACTGGTCAGGAGATGGCTGAACAGGGTGAAAAAAGCCCGTCCGGGTTGATCTGCCCAAGATCGGGGTTCCGTTGCGCATCGAGCAGTTGTCAGCGTATGCCCCCAAGCTGAATCCCTGCAAGCTACTGTTCGCCGGGCAGAAGCGACCGCTGGCCATCTACGCCTCCCTTCAGACTCGATCACTGCCGCACCGCGATCGGGCCAATTCCCTGTTCATTCCCTGATCTGCCGATTTCCTTCCCTGTTTCAAGGCTTAGGGAATTCGGATCGCCGTCTGCCGTAAGCTCCATCAATTCAGTCACTCACAACAGGCGTACAACTGCTATTGGCTCGCCTTTCCCTGCCATACGCGAAAAACCCCTGAAAAAGAGGCCTTAACGGGGAAGCGGATTCAGAGACAGGTTGTCGTATCTCGGAGCACACTCCGTCTATGGGCAGTAAGTTAAATGGCCAAAAAGACTTACGGCGATTTCAAGGAGCCTGTGCACGCGGGGCTTTTGGCGTTGGTGCGAGTCCATCGAGAACCCGTCTTTGCCTCAATCTCAGTCACTTCTGTAGACGAACATCGCAGTTGAGATTTTAAGATATGTAAATGAGATAAGGTCCATGCGCATAGCGATAGCTGCGGCCTCAGCGGTCGGCTGAGAAAGGTCGGCCTGGGGTCTGTAATCTCACTGTCCGTCTTCTCCTCCATGCGGGACGCTGAGCGGTGGCATCTAGAGAGGTCGCGCCTTTTATCCACTTCCGCCACGGATGCCATAGCATTTTGACCAGAGAGCCACGGCTGCGACAATGTCTGCGTGGCTCGAAAGATTGCCCAACGTGTTCGAGCGCTCAGCCGCATCACCGTCGTCGCCCTGGCAGCGGTGGCGACGATGGGGGCGTCGTTGGGGCTGGTGCTGATACCGCATCCAGAGGCGACGTATGCGCATCAGCACGATTCCGAGTCAGCGATTGAGGAGGCCTACCCCTGCCAGGGGCACAGCTGCGGGTGCAAGTCAGCCGCTGACTGCCGATCGCACTGCTGCTGCTTCGGGCCCGCCCTACGTTCACCAGCCCCGCCACCTCCTTCCGACGCACCCTCCACTCAGCTGAGCTGGCGTGATGCCTCCTGTGCAGGCATCGCCTCATGGATCATGACGCTCCAGAAGACGGGCTGGCTGCCGATGACGCCAAGCGTCTCTCCAATTGAAACCCCTGAACGCGAGCGGGTTCAGCCCCTCTTCTCTAAGCCTCCCGCCTGCCGCGCGCTCGCGGTGGACCCGCCGCCGCCGCGCCTTTCTGCCTGAGCTGGTCCATTCTGATTCGATGTGTGGCCCGCCTGCGTCCGCCCCGGTTCCCGGGCGGGCATGGGTGTGTGCTCATGAAGGCTCCGAGAGCTGAGCGGCTCGGCGCGCGCCGGTGCGCGTCTCCAGAGGCTGAGCCGCGAATCTTTGGCAGACGGCGTAAAGGATCATCCCATGCCCATATTCACTCGCTCGCCGACGGGGAGAGCCTCTCCCTTTGCGGGTAGCGGGTTCACCCTGATCGAGCTTCTCGTGGTAATCAGCATCATCGCGCTTTTGATCGGCATCCTCCTGCCGGCGCTGAGCGCAGCCCGGCAGGCGGCCCAGGCGGTGGTATGCCTGGGCAACGTGCGTCAGATCGGCATGGCAGGGTCCATGTACGCCCAGGACCACAACGCCTACGTCGGCTGGGGCCTGGGCATGGACCGCAAGGAGTTGCTCTACCCCTACCTGAAGCAGGGTCAGTCCAACACCGACCTCGACGGCGATCAGGTCTGGCACTGTCCGAGCAACGATCAGCCCCAGCAGGCGGCGGGCTACGGGTTCAACGCCAACCTCAACTGGGCCAAATTGACCGCCATCCGCAGCCCCAGCCGGACGGTGGCGCTGTGCGATGGAGGGATCAACGACCAGCGTCAGCCGACGCTGGCCACGCACTGTTTCCCACCCTCGCAAATGACGTTTCCCAACATCGGCCGGCCCAACCCGCGCCACCGCAACCAATATGTGAGTGTGGCGTACGTCGACGGCCACGCCGAGCCGGAGGTGATGCAACCGCCGTTCTACCCGGGCGTGCCGGGCGAGTGGACGGGCAACGGCGTGACCGACCCGGCTGACCCGGATTACCGGGATGAGCTATGGGACCTGAACTGACTCAGACAGGCCAAAGGAAGTTTTCGAAAAGAAAGTTTCCGACTAGAAAGGACCCAACAATGAGGATTCGCCAGTACCTTGTTTCGTTGTTGTTCACCGCGTTGCTGGTTGCGCCCTCGCTGGCCCATGACACGTGGGTCGAGCCCAACACGAATCTCGTGCGCGTCGGGGACGTGGTGCACGTGAACCTGATGCTGGGCAACCACGGCAACCATCACCGCGACTTCAAGCTGGCGGGCAAGGTGGATCCGCAGCACATCCGCCTTGAGCTGATCGAGCCCGACGGGCGGCGCACGGACCTCAAGCCGCGCTTGTACGATCTCGGTACCGAATCGAACCCCGCGTACTGGACCGTACGGATCCAGCCGGAGCAGCCGGGGGTGCACCGGGTGGTCTGCCTGGGCGACGAGATCGTGCACTACGCGCCCATCCGCTCCATCAAGAGCGCCAAGACGTTCTTCATCGCCAGTGAGAGTTTGGACGAAGTGCCTGCTGCGGAGGCGGGCTTCGACGAGCCGGAGGGCCACCCGCTGGAGCTGATCTTGAAGACGGACCCCACGGTGCTGGCCGCGGGCCAACCGATCCAGGTGCAGCTGCTGTACCAGGGTCAGCCGCTCGAGGATACGCGGGTGTCGTTCATCCCGCGGGGCGTGCCACTGCAAGGCGAGTTTGACGAGCGGTACGAGCGGATGACGGGCGAACAGGGCCTGGCGAGCTTGACGCCTGAGCAGGCGAACATCTACCTCATCGTCGCGCATCACGAGGAC
>DASVCG010000554.1:0-5255 GCA_036381755.1 Phycisphaeraceae bacterium
CGCACAGACACAGAGAAAACAGGAGAGATTGGGGGGTAATACCCCGCCCCCAACGGGGGCGCGGCTGGAGTCCCACCCAAAAGCAGGGGTGCATTCATAAGATGGGGATGCATTTATAAGCCCTCTCCCCCGCTTGCGGGGGAGCCCCCGGAACAAGGAGGGTGAGGGGGGCATCCGGTCACCTTGTCACCTTGTCATCCCGCCTCCAACCGCGCCATGTTCCCCCCTGTGGTTCGCCTTTTCCTGCCGCCTATCCTCTGCCCTCTGCTCCCTACCTCCCCGCCAGGTACCGCACCAGCACCGCCGCCGCCGTCGCCGCTGTTTCGACACGTAAAACATAGGGCCCCATCGACCAAAGCAGGCAGTTGGCCGTCGTAGCCGCCAGGCGTTCGGGAGGCGTCCAGCCGCCCTCAGGCCCCACCAGCACCAGCACGTGCCGCGCCTCCTGAAGCCGCTGGGGCAGGTTCGCGGGGGTATCCCCGCGGGGGTCAGCCAACAGCTTCAGATCCGCCTCCATCGCCAGCACTGCCTCCAGCGGCTGGGGCGGCGTCAGCTCCATGATGAACAGCCGACCGCACTGCTTGGCGGATTCCACCGCCTGCCGGGCGAACCGATCCAGCTTCGCCTGGCGGGGGGTGACGCTGCTGCGCTGGCTTTGCAGGGGGATGAGCCGGTCCACGCCCGCCTGGCTAAGCTGCTGAACCATGTCATCCGCCCGGCCGCCCTTGGGAATGGCCGTGGCCAGCGTCACCAGCGGCTCAACCCGCGGATGCACCGCCACGTTCACGATTCGGCAAACCGCCAGGCCGCTCTGATAGCTTTCCAGCTCCGCCTGCGCCAGGCCGCCATGACCATCGAACAGCTCGATGGCCGCCCCCGCGCTCAGCCGCAGCACCCGCTTGGCGTGGCGGCTCTCCTGTTCATCCAGAACGCACCGCTGGCCCGTGAGCCGGGGGTGCGGCAAGGTAGCGCAAAAGAAACGCGGCACATCAGGGAGCAGGGTAGCCATGGTAGGACCGATAGTACTGATCGACTAACATCAGCCAGGGCTGGAGTCCGCCCCTCCGCGCGTCGATATTCAGTGAAGTATAAAACGTTCCGGGACGCAGGTCGGCGGGTCGGTCCGCCGGCGAGGGGATAGATCGCACACCCACCCCCGGGCGGCCCCCGTTCAGCCAAGGCCTATCCGTGTGAGCCAGGCCAAACCTCCTCAGCCCGACACGCACACAGCCTCCAGCGATCCTGCCGACCTGGAGGCCCAGCTCGACGCCTTGCTGCAAAGCACGGAGCAGGCTCAACCTACGCAAAGTTCAGCCCGCCCCGACGCGGAAGGCTCAACCCCGCCGCCTAAGCCTCAGCCCGCCGATGCTGCCGCCTCCGCCCCGCAGGCCCCGGATCCCAGCCCTCGCCCCGCTGAAGCCGAGGCTTCCCCAGCCGCCCCGCAGCAAACCCCGCCCCAGACCGAAGATGCCGACCAGAGCGATGACCTGGCTCGGCAGATCGAAGCCCTGCTCAACGAAGCCAAGGAGCAGGAGGAACAGGAGGAACAGGAGGAGTCGCCCCCGCCCGCTGAGCCCGACAACGCCGCCCCCCCGCAGGAGGCTCCCGACCGCTCAGGCAATCCAACGCCGCCTGCCTCCCAGCCCACCGCCGAGGTGCCCGCCGCTGCCTCTGCCGCAGCCACCGCTTCGGATGCCGACGCGCCGCCAGCTCAGCCGGCTCAGTCAGCACAGTCAGCCCAACCCGACGCCCAGGAGGCCGGCAAGGCCGATGAGGAACTCTCGCCCGAGGCGTCAGCCGACCTGATCAAGCAGATCGACCAGATGCTCGCCGACAGCGCCGACGAGGCCCTGGCCGGGGATTTCGCCACCGTGGCGGATGTGCTGGGCACCAGCGACGAGGGGCAGGGGGCATCGACTTTAGCATCAGCACCGGCCCCAGCGTCAGCACCCGCGCCCGCCCCGGCCCAGCAGACCCCCATCCAACCCCAGCCTTCGCAAGCGGTTGCCGCGCAGCAAGCTGCACCGTCCTCAGCCGACACTGGCGGTCCGGGCGGGTTCAACGCCACTGCTGCCGATGTCGCCGCGGAGCTGGACGATCAGCCCGAGCAGCGGAAAGCCCCTGTCCCATCGCCCGCCGCCGAGGATGCCGCTGAGGACGCGGAGGATTCGCCCCAGCCAGCCCCCAGCGTGGCCGATCGGGCCGGCCAGCGGCTGACCACGCTTACCCGTGCTGCTCGCCGGGTCTGCCACGTGCTCAATCAGCCGATGCAGCGATTCTCGCCGCAGGTCCGCAGTCTGATCGGCTGGATCGGCGTGATGACGCTGTTCAACGGCGTGTGCCTGCTGATCTACGGGCTGCTTTTCTCTTGATCGCCGGGGTCAGGCGAGCCGCCTTGCCGCCCGGCTGCCAGAAAATCCCGCAGGATGGCCGCTGCGGCCAGGGCGTCGTGCCGCTTGCGCTTTTGCCGATGGGTCAGCCCCGTCCGGGCCAGTTGCTCCTGCGCCGCTGCGGAGGTCAGCCGCTCGTCCACCAGGTGCACCAGCAGGCCGAAGCGCTCGTGCAACTGCTGGGCGAAGGCCCGCGCCTGTGCCGCAGCAGGCCCCTCCGTGCCGTCCATGTTCAATGGCAGGCCCAGGACCAGCGCATCAGGCCCGTGCGACTCGACCGCCTGGCCGATCCGCCGCAGCAGTTCCTCCGGGCTGGCTGTCTGGATCACCTCCAGCGGCCAGGCCATGCCCGTGACGTCATCGCCCACCGCCAGGCCCGTCCGCCGCGCGCCAAGATCTATCGCCAGGTACCGCATACGGTTTCACAGCCACTCCGGGCCGTGCTGCTCGCCGATCTGCTGGTGGAGCTGCTTGATTCGCTCCGCCTGGTCAGCCCGGCACACCAGCGTGGCGCGGGGCGTGTGGATCACGATCAGGTCCTCCACGCCGATCGCCGCGATCAGGTGATCCTGCTCGCTGGAGACCACCAGCGTATTGCGTGTGTCCAGCAGCAATTGCCTGCCGCCCGAAGCAGCGTTGCCGGCATGGTCCTTCGGGCAGGTCTGCCCGAAGCTGGGCCAGGAGCCCACATCCAACCATTGCAGCGGCATGGGCAGGGCCGCCACCGTCACCGCTGGGTCGCGCGAAGCCGGCTCCATCACCGCGTAGTCCACGCTGATCTTGGGGAGCTGCGGGTATTCCCGCTCCAGCACCGCCTGCTGCTGAGGCGTCCCCCACGCGTCCCGGCATCGCTGGAGGCCCTGGAAGTTCTGCGGCGCGTAGGAGGCGATGCAGCGCATCAGCACCGACGCCCGCCACACGAACATGCCGCTGTTCCACAGGTATTGGTTAGGCCCAGCCGCCAGGTATTGCTGCGCCACAGCCGCGTCGGGCTTCTCCTTGAACTGCTGAACCACCCGCGCGCCCGACTCGTCCAACTGCGGGCCCAGTTGAAGATAGCCGTAGCCCGTCGCCGCGAAGGAGGGGGTGACGCCGAAGGTCACCAGCGTCGGCTCGGGCCGCTGGGCCAGCTCATAGCCGCGGGCAACGATTTGGCGGAATTCATCCTCCGGCCGAATCAGGTGATCCGCGGTGAAAACGCCGATCACCGCCTCTGGGTCCTGCCGACTCAGCACCGCGGCGCTGAGCCCCACCGCGTTGAGCGTGTCGCGCCCCGTCGGCTCACCGATGAACTGCGCCTTGCGGATCGTCGGCAGGTGACTTAGGATCTGCCGACGGTACGCCTCGTCGGCGCAAATATAAACATGATCAGCCGGCAGCAGCCCCGCCAGCCGCTCCACCGCGATCTGAAGCAGCGATCGGCCCCCGATGAAGGGGATCAACTGCTTGGGCAGTTCCCGCGTGGACATCGGCCACAGCCGCGTGCCCCGACCGCCTGCGAGGATCAATGCGTAACGCATGCCACCAATGAAGTAGGGGGGCTTGCTCAGCCTGTCAAGCCGCTGAGCCGCTTGCACCCCTGGCGATCAGGCTCGCCCGGCGGCTATGATCCTTCAAGCGTCGAGCCGGGAGCGAACCCGCTTGGGGGGACCTTGACGCCCCAGCAGCCCGCCCCGGCGTCAGGTGCACCGCGGTTCCGATCAACCCGCAGGAAAGCAAAGGAGCAGCCCATGGCCAGGACAAAGAGCACAGCCCGCCGGCCCCGCGCGTCGCAGGCGACCCCCAATTCCACCACCCGCCAGATCATCGAGGCACTGCAAAAAAGCTACAACATGGAGATCGAGACCGTCGCCAACTACCTGGCCAACTCCGTCCACCTCGACGGCATGCTCGCCATGGAGGTCAAGGAAAGCCTCGGGGAAGACGTGCAGCAAGAGCTGGACCACGCCAAGCAGTTGGCCATGCGGATCAAGGTGCTCGGCGGGTACATCCCCGGCTCGCAATCACTCAAGATGGAGCAGCGCCGCCTCCAGCCGCCTCAGGACAGCATCAACGTCGAATCGGTCATCCGCGGCGTGATCGAGGCTGAGGAAAGCGCCATCGACCAGTACCAGAAAATCATCGAGATGACCGATAACACGGTGGACCCGGTGACGCAGGACCTGTGCATCCAGCTCAAGAGGGATGAGGAGGAGCACCGCAGGCAGTTCGTCGGCTTCCTGCGCGAATACGAGGCCATGAAGCGGATGTTCGGCTAAAAAACAGGGGGTAGGGGGCAGACGGCAAGGAGCAGGCGAGAGGACCAAGGTCAAGGCTTGCGCCAGAAGCCAGGTCACATGCCCTACGTGAACGCTCTCCCCCTCACCTTGCCTTTCCCTCAGAGGGGGAGAGGTTAAAAACAAAAAAGCCCCTCCCCCGGTGGGGAGAGGTCGAAAAAACAAAAGCCCTCGCCTGCCGAGAGGTCAGAAAAGTAAAATCCTTGCCCTCTCTGTGCTTCTGTGGTTTGTCTTTTCCTGCTCCCTACCCTCTACCCTCTGCCGTCTGCCGTCAGGCGGCCTGGGTGGGTCCGGGCGGGGTAGTGGCCAGCCGCTTGGCGGCTTCGACGATCCGCTGCGACACGCCGGGCAGGGGGTAGTACCGCTTCAGGAACTGCCGAAGCTGCTCCGACTCAGCGATGCGGAAGAACGCCACGTGGTCGATTCGGCTGGCGGCGAAGGTCACCGCACGAGCTAACCGGCTGCGCGAGGCGGCGATCAGCAGCTCGCCCGTAGACTCAAAGTGCACCGGCAGCATCTCGAACTGCCAGGCCTGCCTGCGGTTGATCTGCCGCAGCGCCTCCTCGTCGAACTTCTGCTTCTCCAGGTC
>DASVCG010000555.1:0-3165 GCA_036381755.1 Phycisphaeraceae bacterium
ACGCTTCGCGGAGGAGATCCGGGCGTTCCAGCAGCAGGACCGGGCCCGCCCGCCGACGCCCGGCGGCATCCTCTTCACCGGCAGCTCCAGCATCCGCCGCTGGGACCTGGACCGCTGGTTCCCCGGCCTGGGCGCGATCAACCGCGGCTTCGGCGGCTCGCACGTCTCCGACGTGCTCCACTACTTCGACCGCCTCATCACGCCCCATCAGCCGCGCACCATCGTCTTCTACGCCGGCGACAACGACATCGGCTCCGCCAAGCCGCCCCAGCGGGTGATCCAGGACACGCTTCAGTTCATCCACCGCGTCGATGAAACCCTGCCTCAAGCGCGGATGATCTACATGCCCATCAAGCCCAGCGTCGCCCGCTGGCGCTTGTGGAGCCACATCCGCCAGGTCAACGAAGCCCTGGAGGCCCACGCCCGGACGCGACCCCGACTGACCTACGCGGACATCGTCGCGCCCATGCTCAGCAGCGAGGGCCGGCCCCGCCCGGAATTGTTCGCCGAGGACAGCCTGCACCTCAGCGACCAGGGCTATGCGCTGTGGACCAGCATCATCGCGCCGCTGCTGGGCGCGCCGGAAGACGCCTCGGACGCTTCCTCGCCCCGCCCGCAACGCCCAGCCTGATCGTCGCTTCTTACAGCGATCTTATTTGTCAGCGATTCGCGTCGTGCTGCGGCTGGGTTGCTGGGGGGTTGAGCCGCGGGTCCGCCAGGTCCAGGCGGTACATGATCTGGTTGTAGTCGTAGCGCGGCGTCGGGGCCGGCGCACCGGAAAAGGCCGCGGAATAGGTGCCTTCAAAATAGATCACCCGCCCGCCTTCCTGGTCGAAGAAGGCGTGATGGACGGGGTTATAGAATGAGTAGCGGTCGTGGCTGACGACCTTCCGCGCCCAGGGCCAGGGGCCTTCGGGCTGGTTAGCCTGGGCGAACCAGACCTCCCCCAGCATCGAGCTGCCCTCGATCTGGACCGCGATCATCACCCACGCCTGCCGATAGGCGTTCCACCGCACCGAGCCGCTGTGCAGCAGCACCGGCTCGCCGCTTTCCACGTCGCGCGTGTTGAGCCAGGCCTCGTCCGCGGACATCGCGCCGGCCTGGATCAGCTCGCGTTGCCGCATTGCGTCCATGTACGCGGCGTTCGCCTTCCACGACCAGCACAATCGGCCGTGCTCATCGCGGTCGAGGCGGGTATTTTTGCCCTCATAGGCTTGGCCGGGCGCTACGCAGGTGAACGCTTCGTACCGGGTCGGGTTCTGCACGTCAGCCCACCGTGCCGGCACGCGGATGAGCGGGTACGGGCTTGCGAAGTAGATGTAGGGCTGCCCATCGACGGTCACCGACAGCGCATGGCCGCGCGGGTAGGCCGCTGCGTCATCCGGGAATTTCACGAGCTTTCGGAAGGTTTGCTGCGCATCGTCGAAGACGACCAGGCCGTGCTCGAGGCGCTGCTCCAGCGACTTCATCCGCGAGTAGTGGGCGATCATGCGCTGCCGGCCGGTTTCGTCAGGCAGGACCATCAGCGCATCGAGCCAGATCAGGCCTTCGCCTTCCAACGGCGCCATGGGTCGGCTGAAGCCCTTTTCATCCACGAAGTAGTGAAGGTTCACGCCCACGGACGGGTCCAGCCCGCCCCGGCCGGGCAGCTCGGACGTCGCGCCGGACGTTTTAAAAAGGCCCAGCGGGTACGACTCGCGCTGCGTGTCGCCCCAGAGCCAATAGATCCGATCGCGGTACACCACCGCCTGCGTGGAATCCTGCCCCAGCACGCGGCCGTTGAGCGCCGGCTGCTCGATCGGTACAGACCGGCCCAGCCGCAGCGAATCCCGGTAGATGCCCTGCCCGGTGATGCGGTAGAGCCGCTGGGCGATGTTGAGCCGGTGCACTTGAAGGCGCGCCTGGCCGCCGGGCGTCGTGTGCAGCGCTTTGCCCCGAAAGCCGAAGCCGTCGGCGGGGAATTCGTAGCCGTGGCTGGAGACGTGGAAGAACACGTCGCGGTCCATCAGCCCCGGCTCATCGAAGGCGACCAGCCCCGCGCTGTCGGTGAAGAGCCGGATGCCGTTGACGGTGCGCAGCTCCACCATCGGCACGCCCCGGCCGGTCTGGGCATCGACGACCTCGATGGCGAAAGGCGTCACCTGGGCTGTGGCGGACGTGGCCAGCAGCCACCCCAGGACCAGACTCACGCAGCAAAACCGCATGTCCGTGCCTCGGCTGGCCCCACTATACCGCCCGCCGCTGCGCCGCGGCAATGGATATGGGACGATCCCCGCTGCTGCTCACGCGCTGCCGGCTTCCGCTAGAATCGGGGCATGGACCAGACTCGTGTTGTCACCCGCTTCGCCCCCAGCCCCACCGGCTCGCTGCACGTGGGCGGGGCGCGCACCGCGCTATTCAACTGGGCTTTCGCCCGTCAGCACAAGGGGCAGTTCATCCTGCGCATCGAGGACACCGACGTGGCCCGCTCCACCCAAGCGGCCACCCTCGGCATCCTGCGCGACCTGGACTGGCTTGGCCTGGACTGGGACCAGGGCCCCGCCCCCCACGCCGACAACCCCTACGAGCATCAAAAAGGCGAGCATGGCCCCTATTTTCAGAGCCAGCGTCTCGACATCTACCGCCGGTACCTTCAGCAGCTCCAGGACGCGGGGCGTGTTTACGAGGATGGCGGCGCTTTGCGCTTCCGCATGCCCGATCATCCCATCACGGTGAATGACCTGGTGCTGGGTCCGGTGCGGGTCGAGCCGGGCACGCCGCAGATGGAAGATTTCGTCATTTTCAAATCCGAAGCCGCTGGCAGCGGGCCCACGTTCCACTTCGCCAACGTCGTGGATGACCACCTCATGCGCGTCACCCACGTCATCCGCGGGCAGGAGCACCTCAACAACACCGTCAAGCACCTGGCGCTGTTTGAAGCGCTGGGGGTCGAGCCGCCCCACTACGCGCACATCCCGCTGATCTTCAACCCCGATGGGTCGAAGATGTCCAAGCGCGACAAGGCCAAGGCGGCCCGCCAGGCTGCGCTGGAGGCCATCCAGGCCGGCCGATGGCGCCGCGATGAGCTGGTGGAGGAGGCGTACAACCGCTGGCGCGGGCTGGTCACGCTGACGGACGAGCCAAAGCGCGACATCCCCCGTGAGATGTTCGACGCCTTCCTGGATA
>DASVCG010000556.1:0-6362 GCA_036381755.1 Phycisphaeraceae bacterium
GCTCGGGCACGACGGCCTTCGAGGCGGCGCAGGTGTCGCTGGCGGTGCCGGGCACCACGGTGATCGCCGTCTCCAGCGGCAAGTTCGGCGAGCGGTGGCAGGACATCTACGACACCTACGCCAAGTACCTTAACCTCACGCCCGTGCACATCAGCGTGCCGTGGGGTCAGCCGGCGCCGGTGGACCAGATCGCCCAGGCGCTCGAGCAGCACCCCGACGCCAGCGCGGTCGCGGTGGTGCATTCGGAGACTTCCACCGCCACCGCCTCGGACGTGCAGGCCATCGCCGAGCTGACGCGCAAGAGCAAGGCGCTGTTGATCGTGGACGGCATCACGTCCGTGGGGGCGATGCCCTGCCAGATGGACGCGTGGGGGATTGACGTTTTGGTGACCGGCTCGCAAAAGGCGCTGATGCTGCCGCCCGGTTTGGGGTACGTGGGCCTGGGCGAGCGGGCGGTGAAGCGGTTGACGGAAGTGCCCGCGGGGCCGTGCTACAACCTGGACCTGCGCCGCTGGCTCAAGAGCTATCAGAAGAACGATGTGCCCTTCACCCCGCCGGTGTCGCTGATCCGCGGGCAGAAGGTGGCCTGCGAGCTGATCCTGAACGAAGGGCTGGAGAACGTTCAGGCCCGGACGCGCCGGTTAGCAGAGGGCACGCGTGCGGCGCTGGAGGCGATGGGCCTCAAGCTCATCAGCGCCCGGCCGAGCGATTCGGTCACCGGCGCGTTCTATCCCGACGGGGTGGACGACTCCAAGTTCCGCGCCGCGTTGCGGGACAAGCACGGCATCCACATCGCCGGCGGTCAGGACGGCCGAGGGGCCAAATGGAAGGGCAAGATCTTCCGCATCAGCCACATGGGCTACGTGGACCGCCAGGACACGGTCGCAGCGCTGGCGGCCATCGAGGCTGAGCTGATCGCCGCGGGCGCCAAGATCCAGCCCAACACCGCGGTGCCGGCGTTCGAGCGCGCCCACGGCTGAGAGCCCGCAACACCCCCGGCTCACGCCCGCTGCGCCTGCGTGGTTCGTTCAGCGATGCGCACTTACAATCCTCATCATGCAGGCGGTGCTTCTTGCCATCGGCGATGAGCTGACCCTGGGCCAGACGGTGGACACCAACAGCGCCTGGTTAGCAGCGCAACTGGCCCGGCTGGGCATCCCGACGCGCTACCACCTGACGCTGCCCGACGACGCCCAGGCCATCGCCCAAGCCATCGCCCAGGCCGCGGACGATGCGGAGCTGGTGATCATCACCGGCGGACTCGGCCCCACCGAGGACGACCTCACCCGCCAGGCGCTGGCGCAAGCGCTGGATCAACCCCTCGTGCTCGATGAAGCCAGCCTCGAGCGCATCCAGCAGCGCTTCGCCCTGCGCAGCGTGGCCATGCCGCCTCAGAACCGCATCCAGGCGATGCACCCGCGCACCACGCGGATGATCCCCAACGACCACGGCACCGCGCCGGGCATCCGCGCTCAATTCAAACGCGCTACCCTCTACGCCACCCCCGGCGTACCCGGCGAAATGACGCGGATGTTCCGGCAGTCGATCGAGCCGGAGCTTCGCGCTGTCGCCACCCATCAAGGCGTGATCCTCACCGCCACGATCCACACCTTCGGCCAGGGTGAATCCAGCGTCGCCCAAAAGCTGGGCCCGCTGATGGACCGCCAGCGCAACCCCAAGGTGGGCACCACCGTCACCAACGGCGTCGTCAGCGTGCGCATCCGCAGCGAGTTCAGCAGCGCCCAGGAAGCCCAGGCGCAACTGGACCACACCACGGCGCAGGTGCGCGAGCGCCTCGGCGCGATCGTCTACGGCCAGGAAAACCAAACCCTGGCTCAATCGCTGCTGGACCTGCTAAGCGCCAAGGATCAACACCTGGCGACCGCGGAAAGCTGCACGGGCGGGCTGCTGGGCAAGATGATCACCGACGTGCCCGGCTCCAGCGAGCGCTACCTGGGCGGGTGGGTTACCTACAGCAACGCGATGAAGCGCGACCAACTGGGCGTGCCCGAATCGCTCTTGGCGGCGCACGGAGCGGTCAGCGAGCCGGTGGCACGGGCGATGGCTGAAGGCGCGATCCGCCATTGCCCCGGCGCGACGGTGAGCCTGGCGATCACCGGCATCGCGGGGCCCGAAGGCGGCACGCCCGAAAAACCCGTGGGCACGGTTTGGGTGGCGATGGGGTGGACCGCCCCGGCTGCGCCCGACCGCGTCCAGACCGAAGCGCTGCTGTTCCGACTCATGGGCGACCGCGAAGCAATCCGCGACTGGTCGGCCAAGTGCGCGCTGCAGATGCTTCGGCTGCACCTTCTGGGTCAGCCGCTGGAGCTGATCGCCTGGGCCCAGCGCCCCGCGACGCCGGCTCGATAAGGAAAGCTCCAGCCGCGCCCCCGTTGGGGGCGGGCTATTACCCCCTACCCCCTGCCCGCTACCCCCCCTATCTTCTGCCTGCGTACCCAGAAACGTGGACCAACCGATTCGGCCGGCCGGGTCGATGGTGATCTCAACCATGCCGTGCCGGGCGGTGATGAATCGCTGGATGGATGGTCGCTCCAGCAGCGGCGCCCAAGGGTCCCGCTCCAGCCGGGCGGGCCCGCAGGATTGAAGCACGACCCTCGGCCGCACCGCCTCAAGCCAGCGCGGCGAAAGATCGGTCCACCCGCCATGGTGCGGCAGGTCAGTGACATCCGCGGTCAGGTCAGCCCCCGCCGCTAGTAACGATTCGATCGCCTCCTCCTGGATGTCGCCGTTGAGCAACACGCGCCGACCCGCCACGCGCACCGAAAGCACCAGGGACGAATCGTTCGCCCGCTTGGGCGTCAAATCGCTCGGCGGCCACAAAAGCTCTAGCTCCGCCTCGCCGATGTGCTGACGCCAACCCCGCCCCACCGCCTCGATCGCCACGCCGCGGCTGCGCAGCGAATCCACCAGATACGCCGTCGCGCCGCGCGGCTCCGCTGCTGCCTCACGCAGCAACTGGGGCGGGACCAGCACACGATCCGTGGGAACCTGCTCCAGCAGGTCCAGCGTGCCGCTGAAATGATCCAAATCCGCGTGCGAAATGATCAGCGTGTCAATCCGCCTCACGTTCAGCCGCTTGAGCGCCGGGGCGATACTTCGCCGGCCGACCTCCCAGTAGCTTTGCGAGCCGCAATCGAACAGGATCGCCCGCGTCGGCGGCCCGCTCAAACGAAGCAGGTAGCACGAGCCATCGCCCACCGCCAGCATGTTGAGCCGCAGCGGCGGCCCGGACGCTATGCCGACCAAGCGCGCCAGATCATCGGGCCGATCCGCTGCGACGCCCCACGCCAGGAGAATCGCCCCACAAGCACACGCCGCCAATCGCCTGCGATCAAACCACCCCGTCCACCACGCCAGGAGCACCGCGTAAGCCGCCAGCACCCACACGACCGACGGCGGATGGGAAAGCTCATACGCCACGCCCGGCCAGTGCGCCGCACGGTCCACCAGCCACAGCATGAACCGCGCCAAACCCGCTAGTAACCCGCCCAACCCCACCGACACGCTGGGCACAGCCAGCCCCAGCAGCATCTTGAGGTAGCCCAGGCCCAGGATCATCGTGACCAGCGGCAGCGTGAGGATCGACAGCACAATCGCCAGCGGGCTGATGAGCAGGAAGTGGTACGCCACCAACGGCAGCGCCGCCAGGAACGCCACGATGTTGACCGCCAAAAGGTTGACCGACCAGCGTTTCATGCGCCGCTTGACATGCCCGAGCAGCGTGGGCGCGCCTGGCGGCTCCCATGCCGTCGGCCACAGCCGCTGCGCCACCGGCCCGGTGAAGGCCAGCATCGCCGCGACCAGCCCGAAGCTGAGCTGAAACCCCGGCGAGAATAAATCCTGCGGCCGCCACAGGAGCATGATGATCGCCGCCAGGCTCAGCGTCGCCAGGCCGGAGATCCACCGACCCGTCATGTAGCCGACGAAAAACAGGCCGATCATGATCGCGGCGCGGAGGATCGGAACCTGCATCGGCAGAGCCATCAGGTACGCCAGCAGGATCGCCAGCGCCGCTGCCGCCGCCCGCGACGGCTCAGGCAGCGCCAGGCGCAGCACGCACCACACCAGCCCCATCAGGATCGCCAGGTGCGCGCCGCTGATCGACAGCACGTGCGCTAAACCCGTGCGACGGAAGTCGTCGTACACCTGCGTCAAGCCGTCGCCCCAGCGGCCCAGCAGCAGCGCTTCGAGCAGCGTCAGCGGCTCGGTGTTGGGCGCGATGCCCAGCCGAAGCGACCGGAGCATCGCCTCAGCGCTCCATCGCCGGGCTGTCTGAATCATCCCGCCCACGCCGGACGGATCTGCTGGATCGATCAATTGCCAATTGCCTCTGCCCGGAAGCACCAGCCGACCAACCACGCCCTCCTGCGCGAAAAATTGACGGTAATCCCATTCGCCGGGATTCCGCGGCCCGCTGATCGGCCCCAGCCAGCCCGCAGCTTGAATCCGCTGGCCCGCCTGAATGCGGTGATCCGCCTGATCGATCCGCACCAGCAGCCGGCCCGAGGCGCTGACCCACCGCCCCGCCTCCTCCACCGCCTCCACCTCCAGCGTGAACAGCGTCGCGGGCGATTCATAATTGAACCGGCCAAAGCCGCCCCGCACGGGCGATCGCAGCCGCGGCTCGTCCACCACCCAACCCGCCACCTTGGCGAGTTGTGACGATGGGCCGACATAGCGCGCGATGCTATCCGCGCGCGTGTAATGCACCCGCACCACCTGCCAGGCTGCGCCCAGGGCCGCCAGCGTCAGCAGCCCCCACATCGCAGCAGCCCGCAGCCGCTGGGCCAGCGCCATCCCCACCGTCCCCGCCAGCCCCGCGGCGCCAAGCCCCAGCCACACGCTCAGCCACGGCCAATGCTCCCCCACCGCGATGCCCACCATCAGCGCCGCTGCCAGAAACACCAGCGGCCGATCGCGATTCCGCAAAGGCTGACGCCGCGGACCATCCGGGAAAATTTCGCGTGGCTCTTCCGAAGGCGCTTCCGGGGATGGGGATGCTTGCGAAGGGATTCCCGGCGACGAGGACACCCCAGGGGAAACTTCCGGGGGCGGGGGAACTTCCGGGGGTTCGCACCGTGCAGGCGTTTCCATCGGGCCCCATCGTAACGCAAGGCCGGATCGCTCAAAGAGCGATCCCGCGTGGAGTCGGCCCCGCATCTGGCCCGAGCTTGGCCCGCGTTTCCTCGCCACACAGCCCCGCGCCTCCTGCCGCCCAGCCTGCGTCGCGGCGCTTTGCCCCTCCGATCCGTCCGCCGTTACACTACCCCATTCCACACAGCACACCAGAGGACGTGGATGAGTCGGGAACGGGAAGTTGTGATCACAGGCGTGGGCCCGGTCAGCGGGCTGGGATTGGGCATCGAGCCGACCTGGCAGCGGCTGCTGGCGGGCGAGTCAGCCGTCGGGCCCATCCAGGCGTTCGACCCTTCGGGCTTCCCCTGCCGCATCGGCGCGGAGGTCCAGGATTTCTCCGTGCGCGATTTCGTGCCCAAGACCTACCGCAAAGCCACCAAGGTCATGGCACGCGATATCGAGCTGGCGGTGGCGGCAGCGGACCTGGCAGCACGCGACGCGGGCCTGGTCACCCGCGGCACCGACTCCGACGCGACGCCCACCTACCCTCCCACCCGCGTCGGCGCACACATCGGCGCGGGGCTGATCGCCGCGGAACTTAACGAGCTGACCGCCGCCCTGGCTGAATCGACCGACAGCGAGGGCCGCTTCGACATTCACAAGTGGGGCCGGGAGGGCATGAGCCACCTGACGCCGCTGTGGCTGCTCAAGTACCTGCCCAACATGCTGGCCTGCCACGTGACGATCATCCACGACGCCCAGGGCCCATCCAACACGATCACCTGCAACGAGGCCTCCGGGGGCTTGAGCGTGGGCGAGTCGCTGCGCGTCATCCGCCGCGGCGCTGCTGACGCGTGCTTCTGCGGGGGGGCCGACGCCAAGCTCAACCCCATGGCCTTCCTCCGCCAGGTGTTCACCGACCGGCTCAACACGCAGGACAACGACCGCCCCCAGCAGGCGGTGCGCCCCTTCAGCGTCGATGCCGCCGGCGGCGTGGTGGGCGAAGGCGGGGGCATTCTCATCCTCGAAGCCCGCGAAGCATTCGAACGCCGCGCGCCTGGTCGCGCGCCCTACGCCGTCGTCGCCGGCTTTGGCGCTTCGCAGACCGTTCACCGCCCAAGCCGCAACCTTGAGCCCGACCTCGAAGGCCGCTCCATCGCCCTGGCCATTCAAGCCGCCTTGCGCGACGCAGGCGTAACGCCCGAGCACATCGACCTGATCGTGCCCTTCGGCTGCGCCTCGCCCGCATGGGACCGCGCCGAGGC
>DASVCG010000557.1:0-8178 GCA_036381755.1 Phycisphaeraceae bacterium
GCTACCGCGGGGCCGCAGTGGCCTTACATCCTCGGCGGCACGTGCGTGCGCCCGCCCAGCGCCGCGGTGATGGACGACTACCACGCCTGGGGCTACCTCACCGACGCCACGATCAGCGATCTATTCAGTTGGTACAGCCGCGAGGGCATCGCGCTGAGCATAGAGGACCAGGGCGGCTACGCCCAGCGGCACGTGCTTGAAGGCGGCGACTCGCTGGTGGCCCCCTTGCCGGGCAGCGTCGGCTTTGCGCGGCTCTTCGGCCAGCCTCACGCCGCCTATGAACCCCAAACCCCGGAGGTGGCCCAGGCTGCGCAGCAAGCGCAGCGTCAGCCGCCTGCGGATCAACCGACGATCAACCTCGGCCTGAAAGGAGATCAGCCATGACGACCCGCACGATGGGCCTGCTTGCCGCCTGCATGGGACTGACACTGACCTGGCTGGCGGCCGGGTGCGACACGGTCAAAGCCCCCGGCGCCGCGACGCCCGACCCGGTTTCCGCCGCGGCGTACCCGCAGGTGACAGCACTGGAGGGATTGGGCGATTACGTGTCGATGGACAAGCCGATCGTGACGCAGGACGGCAAGCGGCCGCTGCACGTGGTCGTGCCCGTGCGCCTGCGCAGCGACCGGGAGGTGAACGCGCAGTATCGATTCCGCTTCTTCGATGACCGCGGCCGGCCGGTGCACCCGGAGATGGAGTGGCGCTACCAGGTGCTGCCGGCACGGGCGCAGATCTTCCTGGAAGCCTCCGCGCCGGACCTCAGCGCCACGCAATGGCGGCTGGACATCCGCCCGGCCCGCTGAGGCGTATATCATCAGCGGATGCAGCGGCTCGCTTGTGCGCCGCGGATCGCTGATCGAACGCCTGGCAAACGCCTGACAAAAGGGTTGCGACATGCCCATGCCACCGATGCGGCTGTTTCATCGTCATCCCGGCCTGCGCCGCCGGCGGATGGGGCGCATCGTGGCAGCGGGCGTGCTGATCGCGGCTCAAGCGTCGCTGAGCCTTGCCGCGGAGCCGGCGCAGGGGGCGCAGCCCGACCCGCGCCGCGTCACGCCGGTGGTCCAGGTCTTCCAGGCCGCCCGCGATGCGGTGGTGAACATCTCCTCCACGCAGATCGTGGAGGTGCAATCGCCCTTCGGGGGGATGGGCGGCGGATTCGACGAGCTTTTCCAGGAATTCTTCGACCTGCCGCAATTCGGCCCGAGGCGGCGGATCGAGCGCACCAGCGTGGGCTCGGGCTTCGTCATCCACCCCGCGGGCTACATCGTGACCAACGCGCACGTGGTGGCTCGCACCGCTGAGCGCAAGGCCATCTTCGCCGACGGCAGCGAATACGACGCCCAGGTGGTCGCCATCGACGCGGAGCACGACCTGGCGGTGCTCAAGATCGAGGCGGACCACCCGCTCAAGACACTGCCCCTGGGCACCAGCAGCGACCTGATGGTGGGCGAAACCGTCATCGCCATCGGCAACCCCCTGGGCTATCAGCACACGGTGACCGCGGGCGTGGTCAGCGCGCTGGACCGCTCGCTGCCGATCTCCCCGCAAACGCAGTTCCGCGGGCTGATCCAGACCGACGCGAGCATCAACCCGGGCAACTCCGGCGGGCCGCTGCTCAACGTGCTGGGCGAGCTGGTGGGCATCAATACCGCCATCCGCGCCGACGCGCAGAACATCGGCTTTGCCATCCCGGTCGATCAGCTCCGCCGATTGCTGCCGGAGATGCTCGACGTGGAGCGGCGGTACCGCATCCGCACGGGGCTGCGCGTCGAGGGCGACGGTGGGCGGTGCCGCGTGGCGCAGGTGGAGCCGAACTCGCCCGCGGCGCAGGCGGGGATCGCGCCGGGGCAGGTCATCGAAGCGATCGACGGCGTGCCGGTGCGATCGGTGATCGACTTTCACATCGCCCTCATCGGCCGCCAGCCGGGCGACACGCTGCGGCTGACGATGGCCAGCGGAGCGGTGCGGAATCTGACGCTGGCGGCGCGTCCCCGGCCGGACGGGGCCAAGCTGCTGCGGGCCAAGTTCGGCATCGAGGCTGAGGCGATCACGCCGGAGCTGGCCCGCCGACTGGGCGTGCCGCGCCTGCGCGGGTTGATCATCACCGGCGTCGAGCTGGCCAGCCCCGCGGATCGGATCGGCCTGCGCGAAGGCGACATCCTCAGCCAGGTCGGCCGACACCAGCCGCGCAGCCTCCAGGAATTGGGCGACCTGCTCGAAGGCGTCGCCAGCGGGCAGACGGTGGAGCTGGGCGTGCTGCGCGTCCGCGGCAACGCGCTCTACCTGACGCTGGTGCCGATCCAGGCGCGCTGACCGCCGCTGCGACGGATCAGCGGTCAACCGCTCCGACCGCCCCAACCGCCCCGATATCGCCCGCGGCCCTATGAACCGCCAAGCCCCGCCTACGCGCCCAGGAGCGCGAGCACGGTGGAGGAGGTGGAATTGGCGATCGCCAGCGTGGTGGTGCCGGCCTGCTGGAGGATCTGGGCGCGGGTGAGTCGGCTGGTTTCCGCGGCGAAATCGGTGTCGCGGATGGAGCTCTCCGAAGCGGTGAGGTTCTCCAGGGCGATCTGCGAGCTGCGGAGGGTGGACTGGAGCGTGTTGCGCTCAAAGGCGCCCAGCCGTCCGCGGAGCTTGGAGATCTGGTCGATGGCCGCGTCGATGACGAGCGTGGCTCTGCGGGCCTGCTCAGCCGAGTCGTCGCCCTGGGTCAGGGCGTTGTCGCCGCCGGAGCGGAGCGAGCTGAGGTAGCCGACGATGGAGTTGCCTAGCTGGCTGGCCGCGACGGACTGGATGCCAAAGCCCACCTGCTGCTGGGTGTTGACGCTGGGGCCGATCTGGTAGGTGGCCCCCCCGCCGGTGATGGTGAAGGTGTAGGGGGTGTTGGCGGTCTGGGCGGCAGCGGTGGTGAGGGTGAGCTCGAGGTTGAGGGTGTTGGTGCGGAGGCTCACGTCCAGGCCGTCGCCCAGCGCGAGGCTGCCGTTGACCAGGGCCAGCACGTCCTGGCCGGTGTCGCGGTTGACGGCGTTGCCGCCCTGGGCGTCGAAGGTCTGGAAGGATTGGCCGTCCTCCAGGACCTTGACGCTCACGAAGGCGTCGGAGCCGAACCCGGTGCTGTTGAGGGTCATGCCGGAGGTCGCGTTGGCGGGGTCGACCAGCGAGGCCGAGACGCCGGTGGCGTCCTTGACGGTGTTGATGGCGTAGACCACCGCCGACAGCGCCGTGCCGCTGACGAAGCTGAACACCTCAGCGCCATTGACGCCCTGGACCTCAAAGGTGACGCTGGAGAGCAGCGCGCCGGGTGCGCCGGTCGTGTTGCCGGAGATGAACAGCGACGCGGTCTGGGCGGAGTTGAGCACCTCGACGGTGACGGGCAGGGTGTCGTTGGTGCCGAAGTTGACGCCGTAGATCCGCAAGTCGCTGATCTGGGAGGCGGTGACGCCCTCGGTGATGTAGTCCAGCGAGCCGTTGAGCAGCTTGAGGCCGGCGAAGCTGGTGGTGTTGGCGATGCGGGTGATGGACTCGATGGCCGAGTCGATCTGGAGCTGGTTGGCCTCGATCTCCTCCTGGCTGAAGGCGCCGGTGTTGGCGGCCTCGATGGCCAGGCTCTTGATGGAGACCAAGAGGTCGTTGATCTCCTGGAGGGAGGCCTCCGCGGTGGCGATGACGTTGGTGGCACGCTCGATGTTCTCGACGGCCTGGGAGACGCCGGCGATCTCGGATCGCAAGCGCTCGGAGACGATCAGCCCCGCCGGGTCGTCAGCGCCGCGGTTGATCTTGAGGCCCGTGCTCAGCCGCTGGAGCCGCACCGCCAGGTCCGCGTTGGATCGCTGGAGGTTGTGCTGAGCGATCAGGGCGGAGACGTTGGTGTTGATGCGCGTCATGGACAATCCTCCTTGATTGTCGCCTGGTTCCCAATCGAGCCGGCGTCGGGCGCGGGGCCGGTTTGCCGGCGGTCCATTCCTCTCCTCACGCCCCGACCCCACGCGGGCCGGGGCGGGTACGTCGGGTCATCCGTCCGCGTGCAGGCCCCGGCGCGGGCCCGAGGCGCGAAGCTGCCGATCCGCATCGCTCAAGTCATCGACGCGGACCTGCGCCGCCGCGGCGTTCTCCCGCTGAATCGCCTCGTAAACCTCCTTGCGGTGAACCTGGACCTGCCGCGGCGCGGTGATGCCCAGACGGACCTTGTCACTCCGGATATCCACCACGGTGATCTCGATGTCATCACCGATCATGATCGTTTCGTCGCGCTGTCGAGATAGCACGAGCATGCAAGCGGCTCCTTCCTTGGCCTTGGTGTCCGGCGCATCCTTGCGCCGGGGCCGTCACCCGCCGGCATCCGATGCCGGGGCGTCCTGACCTACGCGCTGGCCGCCTGGACGGGGCTGCCCAGCTCGATCAGGGGCACGCGCGTCGTGAACCGCCGATCGGACAGCACCAGTTGCTCGCCCAGCCGCCTGCCGACGTTCACGATCAACGGCCCCTGGAGGTTGCCCGTGAGCAGGTTGCCGCGCTTGTTCACGATGACGAACACCTGCGCCTCGTCCTGCCGGGTGATGCCGATGTCCGCCAGTTGCTCGATCCGCAGGGGCACCTGGTAGGTGGGCACGAAGAGGCTCGGGTCGGTCACCACGAACGCCAGGTCCGGCGTCTGGACCGATTGAAGCCACCAGAAGTGGCTGTTGGGCCCAGCCTCCAGCAGCACGTAGTGGGTGTAGCGGGCAAAGCCCAGCAGCCCCTTGGGAAAGTGGATGATGCGGTTTTCATCCACGTCCACTTGTCCGAAACGAGAGGTGTCGATCAGCATGATCGGTTCCTTGTGCGGCCGTCCGTCCTGGCATTGACCCCGCTGTTCCTGGAGCGGGTCGCGGCGTCGTGCCGCTGATCTTTAGCGTGGCGGGGCGGACCGGCCGCCGCACCCCCCGCCGCGCAACCCTTGCGCGACTTAGCGCAAATAATCCAGCAGGGTGGTCAGCAGGTTTTGCGCCCCGGCCTGAAGCGAAGCCTGGAGCTGCTGCTGAAGCTGGGTGAACCTCGTGATCACCTCGGCCACATCAGCATCCTGCAGTTCGCTGAGCATGCTTTTCTCCATCAATTGCCGCTCTTCGAGCCGCTGCTGCTCCTGCTGAACCTGCTGAGCCTCCACGCCGACCGCGGCGCGGGAGCGGACCAGCGTGTCGAGGTCCTGCTCAACCCGACTACCAGCAAGCGTGATGCCAGACTCGTCGTTGTTGGCCAGCGCATCGCGCAGATCGATCAGGTGAGTGAAGATGTTCTCCACGCGGACGCTCGCGTTGTCGTCGCCCTGAAGAGTAGCGCCGCTGCCGACGTTCTTGGCGATGCCCAAGTGGTCCGCGGCGACGCTCAGGCCGACGTTCTCGATGCGGAACTCCTCCGCGCCCGCGGTGTTGTCCTGAAAGACCAGGCCGTTGCCCACCGACGCCAGCGAGACGGCAAAGTCGACGCCCACAGTTACCCCCGCCCCCGCCGCAGCGGTTTCGATGGCGGTGATCAGCTCCTGCACCGTGGTGACGCCGTCGATGTCCACCTGGAACGTCGTGCCGTCGTGGAGCGTGACAGCAAAATCAGCCTCGCCCTCGATGTTCTCCACGCCCAGGCCGTCGCGGAACTCGTCCAGGCGGGTGTCCAGGCCGAAGGAGCGCAGGCCCAGGTCCTGAGCGGTGGTCCCGCCGTTCTCCCCCACCGACAAGCGGATGCCGCTGACCTCGCTGACCAGGTTCAGGCCGTCGGCCTGCTCGTTGATCTCCAGCCGCAGACCCAGGTTCAACTGCTCGATGACGTTCTGAAGATCCTGGATGGTCTGGGCGGTGGAGAAGTCCGCCACCTGCGTCTGCGAGCCTTGCGTGATGTAAAGCCCGCTGGCCCAGTCGATGGCCACGCCCAGGTCGCTGAGCCGGGTCAGCTCGGTAAGCCGGCGGTTGAGGTCAGAGCCGGCAGCAACGCCGCCCGCAGCGGTAAGCGTGATGCCCAGGTCCGCAGCGGTCTGGCCGCTGCCGATGTCCTGGATGGCGATGGTGTGGCCGGCGTTGGCGGTCAGCTCGAACGCGCCGCCAGTGATGGCCAGCGAGCCGGCAGCGGGGTCGATGGCGGTGATGGCCGCGTTGATGCGCGTCAGCACATCGTTGAGCGTGTCAGCGTTGGAGAGGTCGACGTCAGCGGACGCGCCGTTCACGGTCAGCCGCACCGACCCTTTGCGCACGCCCTGGAGCTGAGCGCCGTTGAGGTCACTGATGCGGGTGTCCGCGGAGGCCAGGGGGTTCAGGTCCACCGTCGACTCGATGCGTGCCGAGAGGGCCCCGAAAACGTCGGTGCCGCTGGCGCCGATGAGGTGGCCGCCGGTGACGCCCGTGTCGCCCTGAAGGCTCTGGCGTGAGCCGCGGTAGCGCACGCCGCCCAGGAAGGCCTCGAAGATCGGCTGATCCTCCGCAGCGCCGGCGTTGCCGCCAAAAAGCGGCCGCTGATTGAACTGGCGATTGGCCAGATCGATCAACGACTGAATATGGGCGTCGATCACCAGCGAGGTGGTCTGGCGGGTCTGGGCGTCGGAGCCCACGCCGATCTGGCTCTGGGCGGTGGTTTTGGCTTCCAGGGCGATGTCGTGGGCCTCGCTCAGCGCCGCGTCCATGTTGTTGAGCGCGCTGAGCGCTTGCTGAAGGTTCTGGGCGTACTGCTCGCTGACAGCCAGTTGACGGTTGAGGAACAGGATGGCGCCGGCGTGAGCGGGGGCGTCGGAGGGGCGGTTGTAGCGCTTGCCGGTGGTAATCTGCACCTGCGCCTCGAGCAGTTGCCGCTGCGTGGCGCGCAGGCGGCTCAGGAGCTGGTCGCTGACCATCAGTGAGGTCGGCCGCGCGAACATGGGGGTGATGCGTGACATCGCCTGAATCCGTTAGCGGGTCAAGAATCGCTCCATCGTCGGGCGTCTGGTCGCAAAAGCGGTCTGGATGGTTCGCCGGATCATCGCGGATCGTCCTACACCATGGCCAGCAGCGTCCGCATCAGCTCATCGACGACGGAGAGGAATCGCGCGCTGGCCTGGTAAGCCTGCTGATAGCGGACCAGGTCGATGGCTTCCTCGTCGATGTTCACGCCGGAGATCGCCTGCTGCTGGGCCTGGAGGTTCTCCAACACGACGGTGTCAGCGTCGACCTGCTGGCGGGTGGCGGAGAGCTTCGCCGCCAGGTCCTCGACGTGGCGGCTCCAATACTCGGGCAGGCTCATGCCGCCCAGCTCATCCACGCCCGTTTGGCGCAGGCCGGCGATGGCCAGGGCGGCCTGGTTGTCGCCCACCGCGTGCCCGCGTCCAGCAGCCAGGAGGTTCACATCCTGCGCGACCACGCTGTTGACGCCGATGTCCCGGGCGCTCGTGCCCGTGAAGAACGTGTTGATCCCCAGCGACGCCAGCACGCCGCTGGTGTCATCGCTGAAGCTGATGCGGAAGTCGTTGGTGTCGGCGCTGATCTGGAGCCGGCCGTCGGCACTGACCGACGCGGTGATGTCGCTGATCGCGTCCAAGTCAGCGGCGAGGCTGGTGAGCGTGGTGTCGCCCGCGGGGTTGATGCCGTCCAGGTCGACGTTGATGGTGTACGTGAGCCGCTGGCCCGTGGAAAGCTGGGTGACGTGAATCTGGAACGAGCCGTGCGCGGGCGGCAGGTCCAGGCCCGCGGCTTCATCGTTGAGCGCCGCATCGGCGTCAGCCACCTTCGTCGCGCCGGTGATGCTCTGGAAGGATTGCAGCCCCTGGCTCTGGCTGTGGATGCGGTTGACCTGCCAAATGAGCTGCGCCGCGAAGGTGTCCAGATCGCCGATGGCCTGGGCCAGGTCCTCCTGGCGGAACTGCACCATCGCGCCCAGTTGCCCGGAGGAGATGTCCAGCGGGCTGCCGTCCGCGGCGACCACCAATTGCGCCTCAAGCTCGCCGTCGACCGTGGCCTTTTTCAACTCGACGCCTCGGCTCTGGCCGTTGAGCACGATGGGCAATGAGCCCACGTAAACATCCACCACGCCCGAGGGCGACTCGACGGTGGAGATGTCCAGGTAGCGCGCCAGCTCCGAGAGGGCCGCGTCCCGCTGATCGCGCAGGGCTGAAGCGCCCCCCGAACCGTGCTCCTGCACCGCGATGCGATTGTTGAGGTCTTCGATCTGGCCCAGCAGGTT
>DASVCG010000558.1:0-2127 GCA_036381755.1 Phycisphaeraceae bacterium
ATTCGGCCGCATGGCGAGAGCGAGGGCGGGCGGTGCGCCACGATCAAGGCTTACGTCCGCCGCGGGCTTGGAGCAGCCTGATGTTCGATCCCGGCCTCGATCTGACCCCCACGGCCGATCCGCTCGGCTTCCGCTACGGCGAGGGTTGCTTCGGCCCGACGCCGGAGATTCGCACGCTCGACGCGATCCGCCCGTCGCTTCGCGATCCCGGCTGCGATGGCCCGCGGGAGGTGTACGCCATCGCCATGGATGTCGGCCGCCCCGAGGACCGCGACGACCTGCGCCGCCGCAACTTGCTGTTCGGCGTCGTTACCTATGCCGCCGGCCGCCTCGGTGATGAACCGATCCGCTCGCAGGGGCACGTTCACGCGCCCAGCCCCCGCCACGGCTGGTCCACCCCCGAGGTTTACGAGGTCTGGCGCGGCCGCGCTGTCATTCTCATGCAGGAGCGCGATACCGATGATCCCGGCCGATGCTTTGCCGTCGAAGCCGGGCCGGGTGAAGTCGTCGTCGTCCCGCCAGGCTGGGCGCATGCGACCATCAGCGCCGATCCCGCTCAGCCGCTTTGCTTCGGCGCCTGGTGCGACCGCGACTACGGGTTCATCTACGACGGCGTCCGCGCTCACGGCGGCCTGGCCTGGTTCCCACAGCTCGATGCCGGTGGGCACATCCGTTGGCAGCCGAACCCGAATTACCGCCGACGCCCTCTGACCTGCAAAGCGCCGCGAACCTACCACGACCTGGGCATCGAGCCGGCAGTGCCTCTTTACACGCAGTACCGGGCATGCCGTGACCGCTTCATGTTCGTGCCCGAGCCGCAGCGCATCGCCAAAGCATGGCAAGGCTTCGTGCCTTGAAAGCAGCGCTGCGCCCTTGCCACGATTTCCCGGTCAGCCTGGAAGGGCGAAGCGATCAAGCATCACGACCATCCGCGGACGCTTGGGCCAGCTTGGCTGGCTCGTTGGGAAGAGCGAGCGCCGCGTCGCTGGCTTGCAGCGGCGGTGGGCGATAAAGTGACACAATGCCCGAGCCTCAAGCCGACCCCAACCTGGGCAAGATCCAGCGCGTCGCCCGGCACGCCCTGGCGGCCGGCGCTGCGATCATGCTGCTGAAGTTCGGCGTCTTCGCGATCACCAACTCCGTGGCGGTGCTCAGCGATGCGATGGAGTCGATCATCAACGTCGCCGCTGCGGCCGTCATGCTCTACACCATCTGGTACAGCAACCGGCCCGCCGATTCGGAGCACCCCTATGGCCACGGCAAGATCGAGGCCATGGCCGTGGGCCTGGAGGGCTGGCTGATCCTCATCGCCGGCCTGGTCATCGGCGTGGAGGCCATCCGACGGCTCATCACCGGAACCGCGCCCCAGGAGCTGAACCTGGGCATCTGGCTGCTGGCGGGCGTGGGCGTGCTGGACGCGGCGCTGGCGGTCTATGTTTGGCGGGCTGGACGCCGATACCACAACGCCACCCTCATCGCCGACGGCAAGCACCTGATGACCGACGTGGCCTCGACGGTGGGCGTGTTGGCGGGGCTGGGCCTGGTGCAATGGACCGGCCGGGCGTGGGTCGACCCCTTGGTGGCCATCGTCATGGCCAGCTTGATCTTCTTTGCAAGCTGGCGGCTGCTGTGGGAATCGTTCCACGGCCTGATGGACACCAGCGACCCCGCCGACGAGCAGGCCATCCTGGAGATCCTCGATGAGGAGGTGGCCCAGGGAACGATCCACGGCTACCACAAGGTTCGGCACCGCCACAGCGGCCCCTTCCACTGGGTGGATATGCACCTCCAGGTGGATGGCTCGATAAGCGTGCGGCAAGGGCACGAGCTGGCCTCGCGGATCGAGCACCGCATCGAGCAGCGCCTCGGCCGCGCCAACGCCACCGCCCACCTGGAACCCTCCGACGCGACGACCCCCGCCCCCCCGCTCAAAGAATGAGCAGATTGACCTGATCTCTGAAGCCTCCGCCCCTCCGCGAAACGACTCCCCCCGTCAACAAGTGGAACCCGATTGACGCCCGTAACGCTTCCCCCTTCATGAGACGCTTTACGGCATATCCATGGCGACACGCCCTAGGTTGTTGAGACGACGCACCCTAGGTTGCTGAACGCCTCCCCCTTGGGGGC
>DASVCG010000559.1:0-8629 GCA_036381755.1 Phycisphaeraceae bacterium
TTCAACCAGCCGTCTGACGCCTTGAGCCTTCGCCGCCTGTGTTTGCGGCGCAAAAAAACGAGCCCACGCGTGGCGCTTCGTGGGCTCGGTTCGCCGACGAACGAGAAGCGAAGGCTCATTCATCGGCTTGATAATCTTTTGTCTTTTTCGGTTGACCGCCCAGGGTCGTTTAGATCGCCGGTTCGCGTCCCGTGAGCTGTCGGTAGGCTTGCAGGTATTTGAGCCGGGTGTTCTTCACAATCGGATCGGGCAGCTTGGGCCCAGGCGGCTCCTTGCTCCATCGTCCCTTGCTCACCAGCTCCTCAAGATAATTCCGCACGTATTGTTTGTCGAAGCTGGGTTGGTCTCGCCCCACTTGGTAATGCTCAGCAGGCCAGAACCGCGAGCTGTCGGGCGTCATCACCTCGTCTATTAAGATAGGCTCCTCCTCGCCGCGTTCAAGTTCAAGCGGGATGCCGAACTCGAATTTCGTGTCCGCCAGGATGATGCCGCGCTGCTGCGCGTGCTCGTGCCCCATGCGGTAGATCGCCAGCGACCAGTCGCGCAGCTTCCGCATCAACGGCTCGGACACGATCTGGCAGGCTTGCTCGAACGAGATGTTCTCATCATGCCCGCTGGCGGCCTTGGTGGCGGGCGTGAAGATCGGCTCTGGCAACTGCTGGCACTGTTGCAACCCCGGCGGAAGCGGGACGCCGCAGACCGATCCGCTTTGACGGTACTCGCTCCATGCCGAGCCGGCCAGATATCCGCGCACCACACATTCGATCGGAACGACGCGCGTCCTTCGGCCGATCATCACGCGCCCCGCCAGGCCTGATGCTTCCGCTTCGCTTAGCCCCGCCACGTCCGCTGGGTCCGTCGAAAGCAGGTGATGCCTGATGCGATCGCCCAGCCGCTGCTGGATCATCTCAAACCAGAACGCGCTGAGCTGGGTGAGCACGATGCCCTTGCCCGGCACGCCGTTGGGCATCACCACGTCGAACGCGGAGATGCGGTCGGTGGCCACCAGCAGCACAGCGTCCTGTCCCTGCCTGGTTCGGCACTCGTAGATGTCGCGCACCTTGCCCTGTCGGCGACCGGGCAGGGGTAGATTCGTCTGCATCAAGGGCTTGGCGGCTTGAGTCATGCGCGGGCTCTCTGAAAGCGGTCAGTGATCAAAAGTTCGCCGAAGATTCGTTCCCGTGCAAGTCGCTGGCAGGCTCGGAGCCAAAGAGACAAACCGCCAAGCTCAGGCCGACGATCTTTGCGCCTCTGTCTAGTTGTGGGCAACCCTTGGCGTTTTGGCGGTTGTCAGATCGCCGCGGAGCGGGGCCGAGAGGGTTCGGTGGGGGCGGCTGGCGGGACCGGCTCAGCGGTCGGCGAGGGGGCCGGCGGAATCTCGCGCTCGGGGTACTTGACGCGGGCGTGGTAGATGGCGCAGAGCACCTTGGTCATGGCCTGCTCGATCTTGTGCAGCTCCTGGAGCGTCAGGTTGCACTCGTCGAACTGGCCGTCCATCAGCCGCTTGTTGGCCATGCGGTGGATCAATTGCTCGAGCCGCACGGGGGTGGGCTCGGGCAGCGCACGGGCGGCGCCCTCGACGCCGTCAGCGAGCATGAGGATCGCCGCCTCCTTGGTTTGAGGCTTGGGGCCGGGGTAGCGGAACTCGAACTCGCTGGGCGCCGCGGCTTCCTTTTGCTGCCGGGCAGCGTGGTAGAAGTACTCCACCAGCGTCGTGCCGTGGTGCGACTCGATGAAGTGACGGATCGGCGAGGGCAGGCGGTACTCGCGGGCCATCTCGATGCCGTCCTTGACGTGCCCGACGATGATCAGCAGGCTCATCGCCGGCGAGAGCTTGGCGTGCCGGTTGGGCCCGCCGCCCTGGTTCTCGACGAAATAGAGCGGCTTGTTGATCTTGCCGATGTCGTGGTACATCGCGCCCACGCGGCACAGCAGGGCGTCGGCGCCGATAGACTCCGCAGCGGCCTCAGCGATGTCAGCGATGCGCAGCGAGTGCTGGTAGGTGCCCGGCGCCTCCTGCGCCAGCCGCTGCAACAGCGGGTGGGAGGCGTCGTTGAGCTCGCGCAGCGTCATGGCGGTGGTGACCTTGAACACGCGCTCGATGGCCGGGAGGATGCCCTGCACCAGCAGGCCCGTGCCCACGCCGGTGATGAACACGTGAACCATGTAGGTCACCAGCAGCCGCCAGTCGTCCCAGAGCTGCGCAGGCGGCTGAGCCAGCGAGGTCAGGAGCGTCACCACCGCCATCGCCAGCCCGGCCCACAGGCCCACCACCACCAGGGTGGAGCGGGTGCGGACCTCGCGCAGCAGCGCCGCGGACACCCCCACGCCCGTCAGCAGCACCAGCCCGAACGACACCGGCAGATCAAGGCTCACCAGCACCAGCAGCGTGTGGATCGCGCCGACCGCCAGGGCGAATCGCTGGTCATACGCAATCGTCAGCACCACCGCGGTCATCAGCGTGGGGAACACCGCGGTGGCGTAGATGAGCTCCGGGTGCAGTTGGGTCAGGAACACCGCCAGCGCCTGGCTCAGCAGCACCAGCAGGGCGATGGCCAGGCCGCGCATGGGGTTCTGGATGATCCGCGGGCTGTAGCGGGCGATGTAGATCCACAACCCCAGGGAGATGAGCAGCATCAGCCCCGCCAGGCCCAGGTGCGTCAGCCACCGCCGCAGGGGGCTGAGCTGCGATTCGTACGTTTGCTGCTCTGCCTGGAGCAGGTCGACCTGGGCCTCGGACAAGCGCGTGCCCGCGGGGACCAGCACCTCATTGGCCTGGCGGGTGACCAGGACGGGCGGCTCCTCTTCGTAGCGCTGCTGCCGTCGCTGGCGCGTCAGCTCCCGGGCCTCCTCGTTGAAGAGGTAGGTGGGCTGAGGGTTCTGCATCACCATCGACACGATGGTGGGCCGCAGGGCCGCGGGGAAGGGCATGGCCTCCTGCTCGAGGTTCTCCCGCAGCGACTGGGTGTCGCGCACGCGGTAGATCACGTTCTCGTAGCGGATCTGCTCCGCCTGCTGGGGGGTGGCGGGGTTGGGGTGAAGGATGACGATGCGTCCCGCGCCGGCCTGGAGGTTGCTCAGGGTCTGCTCGGAGCTGCGGTGATCGAGGATGGCCAGGTCGAACAGGTCGCGGAGGAACTGCTCGGTGAGGCGGTTCCACTGCTCCATTGATCGACCGTCCTCGCCGCGCTTGTACTTTTGCAGCTCGCGGAAGCCGGCCTCGGAGATGTTCACCTGCTGGCGGGTGTCGGAGGGGATCTGCTCGATGGACTCGTGGTCAGCCAGGGCGATGAGGCCCGCGAAACGCTGCCGCAGCGAGTCGAAGTAGCTTTCGTTGGGCAGATAGATCGCCGGCTCGCGGTTCTTGGCCGCCAGCTTCCGCTCCTCGGTGGCGTTCTTGTCGACCGAGGCGAACTCGACGCGGCTGACGACGGGCTCCTGGACGACCTGCCCAGCACGGTAGTGGAACCCCGTGCGGGCGGGCAGGGCGATGAGGCTGGCCAGCAGGGCCGTCAGGAGCACCCAGGCCACGAACCAGGCGGTTTCCCGTCGGCGGGGCGGCAGCCAGCGCGGCCCCGACCGGGGCAGGTGACGCCGCACCTCTCGCCGCCTAGCGCTAGTGGTTTTCCCAGTAACCATGCCGGGAGTCCGAATTCATCAGGGGGAATTCGCCGGTCTCAGGCTTCGCTGGCAGCGGTTCCTCGCGGCGTTTCGGGGCATCCTCCGAGACATTCCAGGGCGTTTCCGGGGCATTCCGGGGCATTCCGGGGCGCTTCCGGGGGCCGGCGCCTGCCCAACAGGCTATCGACCTGGGAGGGCCAAGTCTCCAATGCACAGGGGGATTCTACGCCTGAGCCGCCCGGGCGTCAGCCTCCGTTTCCATGGGGGCCGTTTCTGAGGGCTGGGCGGCCGGCTGGGGGTGATCGGGACGTTTGGGGCGGATCGACTCGCCGCCGTAGGCCTCCACGATCCGCTGGACCAGGCTGTGGCGGACGATATCGGCCTTGGCCAGGGCGACCGTGGCCACGCCGCGGGTGCGCTGGAGGCGTCGGATGGCATCCACCAGACCCGATTCCCGCGGATCTTCCAGGTCGATCTGGGAGGTATCGCCGGTGACGATCATCTTGCTGCCGTGGCCCAGGCGGGTGAGGAACATGAGCATCTGTCCCTTGGTGGTGTTCTGGGCCTCATCCAGGATGATGAGCGAGTCGTTAAGCGTCCTGCCTCGCATGAAGGCCAGGGGGACGATCTCGATCAGGTCCGAGGCCATGTAGCGCTGCACCTGGTCGAACTCCATCATGTCGTGGAGAGCGTCGAGCAGGGGGCGCAGGTAGGGGTGGACCTTTTCCTGCATGGTGCCGGGGAGGAAGCCCAGGCGTTCGCCGGCCTCGACCGCGGGCCGGGCCAGGACCAGCTTGCGCACGTCGCCCCGCTTGAGCATCGCCACCGCGGCAGCCACCGCCAGGTAGGTTTTACCCGTGCCTGCCGGGCCGACGCAGAATACCAGATCGTGGCTGTGGATGGCCTGGAGGTAGGCCCGCTGACCCTCGGTGAGCGGCTTGACCCGTTTGCCCGTGAGGAAGACGTCCAGGATCTGGCCTGCCGACGCGTCGGGGGCCGCGGGCTCCTTGGCGGGGCCTGCGTATCGCCCCTGGTTGCTGGAGACAGCAATGGCCTCCAGCAGCTCCTGGCGGGTCATGGGCCGCTGACGGCGCGCCGCATCGCCCAACCGCTCCAGCACGTGGGCGGCTCGGCTAACCGCCTGGCTGTCGCCGCTGAGCCTGAGCGAGCCGTTGCGAGCGCTGACGTGGACTCCAAGGGTTTCCCGGATGATTTTCAAATTGCGTTCGGCGGCGCCGGTGACCCCGATACGCTCCTCGCCGTGTGGAAGGCGGATCGTCAACTCCAAAGTCGGTATTCTCCTGGTACCGGTCCGAGTCTCCTCAACTGAATGTTGAGCTGCTCCTTTGCCATCTTTTTCATCGGCTGCGTGACGCATCTGTTCCGCTGCTGCCGATGATGCCATATTTTACGCGCCCCTGGCCCCGAACGCTGCTGAAATCGGCCCCGGAAGGGCGAATTTCTCCTCGGCTTCCCAGGATTTTAGGGGAGCCTCCCTGGCATGCGGGCAGGTAAGAGTAGGGGGCGGCAGCGTTTAGCCTCTTCCTCAAAAATCGAAGCAGGGGCGATGACCATAAACCAATAAAATAAAAGGCTTTGATGGCGTTTTGGTCAAGGCCGCCAGGCGGGAGAAGGCGTCGGCGCAGGAGGCGGGCGGGTCAGGCTGGAGAGGGGGTTTTAGGTTAGGGGGCTTTGAGGCGGGGAGGCTGGCCTCCAAGGGTTTTAGGTTAGGGGGCTTTGAGGCGGGGAGGCTGGCCTCCAACGTCAGTCAGCCGCGGGCTCGCCAGATTTGCTGGATCTGCTCCGGCTGGGCGGGCACGATCAACAGGCCATTGACCGTCTGACGCTGAATCAGCCTGCCCTGAGCGTCATAAACCGAAATTTCCTCCATCCGGTCGGGGGCCGGCCGGTCGTGGACCTGGTAGCTCCCGTTGCCCAGCGGCTGAACGCGGAAGGTCCGCAGCGTCAGGCGGCCCTCGTCGGCGTAATAGGCGTAAAAGGCCATTTCCGTGGCCTGATCGTGAGGCAGAAGGGCCGGCAGCAGCAGCAGCTCCACCTGCGAAAGATACCCCTGCGTGGGCATTTGCCAGCTCAGGTCTTTGATATCGGTGGGGCTTTGCCGGTGAACGGTGATGGTGGCGCCCGAGCGAACCCCCGTTTCGACCCACGTCAGCTCCTGCGGCTCCTGCGACTGATCCAGCGGCTGGGAGCGAGCAGGTCGGCGGGTCGTGCGGATCGACCACAACTCCGTTTTCCCATCATCGGAAGCGAAGTATTCGCCGAGCGAGTCGATCACCTCCTCGGGGGTGGCCTGAACCCGCGACTGCACCTCGATGCTGATGCCCGGCTCGGCAAGCACCTTCTCGCTTTGCTGACGCATGCGGATGAAGCCCACGTCGCGGCCATCCTTGAGCACGCGGAACCACTGCGGCTCGCCCAGAGCCTGACGCAACTTCTGAGGCGTCAAATCTTTGCGCCACAGCTCGCCCTGGGCGATCCGCATGTGCCGCTGACGGTCCAATTCCTGGGGGTCGGCCAGCTCCACGCTTTGGAGGACCGCTTCGAAGTAAGGGCGGTCCTGCTCAAAGTGGTCCGCGGAGGTGCGGAACTGGAGCACGGCCAGCGTGACCGGGTCGATGAGGATCAGCCCCTGGCCCAGCACCCAGTCGCCCCGCTTGGGGTCGGGCACGCGGTAGTACAGCTTGACCGCGGGGCGGTTAGCCAGGGCCAGCGTGACATCTTCGAGCACGACCGCAGAGGGGTAGGCGAAGGCGAACTGATTCAGGGCCTCTTTTTGGACGGTTTCCAGGTCCACCTCGGTCTTGCTGTGCCGAATGAGCAGCTCGATGGACGCCCGGTCCTGCCAGGTGAACCGCACCAGTGCTTCGTCAGCGGCCAGTTGGGCCATCTGAGCGCCCAGAGGGGGGCGCAGCGACAGTCCGTAGGCGCCCTCCTGCCAGCGCTGGGGGGCCAGAAGCTCCTGTGCTGACGGCTCACCGGAGGCAGGCGGCTGGTTCTGTGCTGAAAGCGGCAAAGCAGCGGACAACCACAGCCCAAAGGCCGCTGCGGCGATCAGCAGCGCCAGTGGGCGTTGGAACGGCTGAAAGGGCATCGGATGTCGCGGGTTCTGCATGGCGGGGATTCCACAAGGCTCAACGTCAACAGCCTCGACTGAGGCAAGCTGCGCTTGGGCCGCAGCGGCGGCATAGCGGGTCAACGCTCCGGCTGCACGCTTGCTGAGCGGTGGAACGTACGAAACAACACCAGGTCCTGGTTCACCTGGGCCTCGACCGGCCGGCCCGGCTCGATCCGATCGGTCAGGTACAGCACCCAGTTGGACCGCCCTTCGACCGTCAGCGCCGCCAGCAAGTGGAGCTTGGCCCCGCCTTCCTGCGGCGTGCGGCTGATCCCGGCGTATTCATAGCCGCCCAGGTAGCCCGGCTGCTGCGACGTCGGCACGTGGATCTGCTGAAGGGTCTGAAGCTCCTGGGGGCTCAGGAGCACCTCCAGGGCTTGCTCGACCAGCTTGATGGGCGGCACGGGCACGGGCGTGGGGGCCGGCGCGATCAGCAGGCGTCTATCCTGGTGGGTCGGGTCCACCAGGGCGCTGACGCCACGCGATTGCCAGGACTGCTCCAGCGACGGGTCCTGCTGCCAGTCGTTGGGCACGATCAGGTTCAGGCCCGAGAGGCTCATGCGCCGAAACGGCGGGGGGCGCGACTCGCTAAGCCAATACGCCAGCGCCATCGAGCACATGAACAGCCCGATCATCAGCGCGCCGATCATCGCGCGCTGCAGCCGACGGGATTCCACCAAAGGCTTGGACGGCATGCTGACAAGATGGTAAGGCCGACGCCCGACGGGTGTAAAGCGAAGGGGAGATGGTCGATTGCTGATCGATGCTCGAATTGATGCTCTAGCCGCGCCCCATTGGAGGCGGGCTATGAGGAACCTCGATTTTGTCTTTATTTATTGGATCAAGCGGCCCGCGGGAGGCTGGCGAGCGGCGGCCCCAGGCGGATCGGCCGAGGCAGTTTCGGCTCTGTTTGCAAAAGGTCCATCAGCGGGTGGGGGTCTTTGTTCAAGACCACGAGCCTCGACCACCCGGCCTGCCCGACGAGCGGCAAGTCGGCTTCATCGCTCAGCAGCAGGACGTTGCGCGGGTCGATCAGCCCGGAGGGGCGTGATGAAAGCCGCCAGCGCCTCAGCAGCCGATGGAACAGATCGCTCAGGCGTTTGAGCCGAGGGGATGTTGGGCCCAGGTCGCACACACGCAACCGGGCCGGCGTCTGCGAGGCGATCGGCCACAGCCGCTGATGGCTGCAGATCACCGCGTCGAAGTCGGCCTGCCTGAGCCAGTCCTGGAGGGTTTGGCGCAACAGGCGGGCGGACCAGCGGGGGACCAGCGTCAGGCGTGCGGTCAGCGAAGAGGCAGTCCGCCATTGGCGCAGGTCAGCGGGGCGGTCGAGGCGCGCGATAAGCCACACGCGGTGGCTGCGCGCCGCGGTGGCCAGCAGCCCCCAGGCGCGGCGCTGCTGGGGCGTGCCCCGTCGATCAGGCAGGCCGACGCTGAGCATCAGCGCCGCTGGCTGTGCCGCTGGTGCTGGGTCCTGGCTGCTGCGCGCCGCGTGGGTGATGGCTCTTGCTCCTCCGCCATGCCCGCTGACCGCTGCTGTCCCCTCGCGCCCCATTGTGATCGTGGCGACCGGCCGATCCGGCCGCTTGATCCTGACCTCGACATCTCCCCCGCCCCCGGAAATTTCGAACCCTCGGAAATCCCCGAATCCCCCGGAACCTCCGGAATCTTCGTCTTTTCCGGCTTCCCGGGCCGTTGTTGGATTCGCCCAACGGCCCGAACCCGGCGGCGAAGCCTTGATGGCCCGCGGCTTCTCTTTTTGCATCGTGAACACCTCACCGTGTCATCGTGGCGTTGTGATGTTTTCATCGGCTCAGGCAGGCTCACGTTCAAGCGACGCGCTTCCTTTTGCTGTTTTTCGCGTCGCCGGCG
>DASVCG010000560.1:0-5732 GCA_036381755.1 Phycisphaeraceae bacterium
CAGGGCGCGCAACTGCGCCGCGGGGGGCACCAGCGCCGTTTGCCCGCCCGCGCCGCCCCCGCCTGCGCCGCTTCCACTTCCACCCGAGGCGAACTGAGCTTCCGTCAGCTCCACTTCCAGCGCCTCAGCCATGGTGCGGAGCATCTCGACGATGGCGAGCTGATCCTGCGTCACCGCATCATCCGCACTAGCGCGGCGGAGCGACCGCACGACGCGCTGCGCCGCGGCATCGATCTTGCCATGAAGATGCTCAAACAGCAGCACGCCCTGCGTGTGGCGGGCCACGTCCGCTGCGGCGATCCGCAAGTCCTCCTCCTCATGCCCCAGCGCGATCAACTGCACACGCTGGCGACGTGCCGGCTCAGCCTCCGCTGCAAGCGCCTGGGTCTTTCGATTCAATTCCTCCTGCTGCGCCGCCAGCTTTTCGTACGCCTGCTGAAGCTCCTGCCTGGCCTGGGCCAGCTCCTGACGCTGAGCTTCCTGAAGCTGACGACGGACCAGCTCCAGCGCCGCTTCCAGGCGCTCCAGTGCTGTGCGCTGGGCTTGCTGGGACTGCGGCCGTAGCGACCGGCGAAGCGACTCGATAGCCTGGCCCTGCGCGCCCACTGCGGCGTCAAGCTCCTGCGCCGCGGGCTGCGTCGGCGGGGATTCCGCGGCGCGGGCCTGCGCGGTCATGGTGTTCCGCCGCAGCGCCGCCTGCGCCGGCTCAAGCGGGGGCAATTCCTGCGCCTGGGCCAGCGCTTCAAGCTCATGCTGCTGCGCCTCGATGAGCCGCTGGATCATCTGCGCCAGTTGATCCAGCCTGCGGCGGAGCATCGCCTGGAGACGCTGCTCCTGCGTGCCCATCTCGCGGAGCATCCGCCTGAGCAGCTCCAGGCTGTCCATCTGCTCCTGCCCAGCCTGGGAAAGCTGATTCTGGCGGAGCGATCGCGTGGATTGATCCATCCTCGGCCGAAGGCCCTCACGCTGAGCCAGAGCAGCGGCTTCGCTCAGCGCCTCCGCTGCGGCGCGGTCCTGGTCAGCAGTGCTTTGCCTGGCCAGCGCCTGAGCGGTCGACTGCATCTGCTTCACCAGCGCTTCCGCCTGCTCCGCCAAAGCCTCCTGCCGCTGGGCCAATTCCTCCAGCGCCGCACGCAGGTCGGGCGGCAATTGCTCCAGGTCGCGCCCGATCGTCTGCGGCAGCAGCCTGCGCGTGTCCATCTCCAGCGCCTGCTGCTGGGCCAACAGCTCGCGCAACTGAAGCTGAAGCGTCAGCGCATCGCGGCTCTGGTCCAGCAGAGCAATCAACTCCGCCAACCGGTCGCGCACCTCCTGCTGACGCGGGCGCATCGCTTCAGGCTGGGCCTGCTGGGCCGCATCAGCACTGGCCTCGCGGGCTGTTTGAAGCTGCTGAAGCACCTGCTGCATCAGTTGCGCCAGGGTCGGCTCTTCCAGCCCGTTGCGGCTGGCGCGCTGCATCAAGCTCTGCACCACCGCTGCCAGGGCCTCGAGCCGCTGGGTCAGTTGCGCCTGGCGCTCCTGGTCCTGGGGGGATTCCATCAGCAGCCGCTGCTGCTCGTCGAGGCGGATCGCCTGCTGCCGCACGCCAGCCAGCTCGCCGCGGAGCTGACCGATGAACGTGGCCACGTCGATGACGCGCAAACGGCGCGGGGCGGAGCGGACCGGCTCGTGCCGCTGGCCGTTCAGCTCAAACCCGTCGCGCGCAAGAGCGGTCAGCGTCACCACATCACCCGGCTGAAGCCCCAGCGGCGCAAGCGCCAACTCGTGCGCCACGCTCAGCCGCGGCTGCCTGCCGCTCTGACGCGCCAGCACCCGCGACGATGCAGCATCGTCCCCCGCCTGATCCGCTGTTTGACCCGTCGCCTGATCCGCCTCATCCCCCGACGTCACCTGTGCGCTTAAAAGCAATTCCTCCACGCCCACGTCGTCCTGCGCCAAACCCTCCACCGCCACCACCGCGGTGGGCAGCACCGCTTCATCCGCGGGCGGCGCGGTCAGCGACACCGCGGGCAGTTGATCCTGCGTCGCCTCGAAGCGGTAGCGCCGCTCCGAAAGGTTCGTCAACTCGTGCTCGTCGCGCACGTGAAGCTGCGTCTGAACCTCCCGCTGCAACACCCACCGCAGCGTGAACGCGCGGGAAAAGAGGGCATTCCCCGACGCCTGACTCTCGTCGCCTGTCCCCTGCCCCTCCGCCTCAACCGTGACGCCCTTCTCCTGCGCCAGCCCCGGCGCAAGCATCGCCAGGGGGTTGAGCGCCACGGGCACGGGCTTGTTCAGCTCCAGGCGCAAGATCACCTGCGATCCAGCCAGTGCTGAGGCGGTGGCCACCTGCCCGCCCTGGCGGTGCAGAGATAACCGCTGCGTGGGCACGAGGCCCGCGGCGTAGGCCGGCGGGATCAACTCCGCCTCCACCGCGCGCAACTGCGGGCGGGCCACCAGCTCCACGCGCTGCGGCGCGGTGCGGTCGTCGCCCGCTTCAAACCAATACTCCACCGCAGCGGATGGCGGGCCGGTCTGAGTCCAACCCAGCGGCTGGGGCAGGTCGATCAGCCGCTCAAAGACGCCGCTTCGGCCCTGCGCGTTTTGCGTCTGCGGGCTCATCAGCAGCGATTGCCAGGGCTCCGGCTCTCGACCCGCTTCGATGAGCCGATGATGCACCCAGACGCGCATCCCCTGGCGGTGGCCGCGGAGCACCACCGCACGCAGGCGCAGGGGCGTGTCCGCGGGCCACACCGCAGCGCCGCTTAGGCTTTCCACATCCGTCCGCAGCGGCCAATTCACCGGGGCCCACGGCGTCAGCCAGCGCGCCAGGGCAATGCCGCACGCCTGCGGCGCTAGCCACGCCACCGCGCCCGAAGCCGCCAGCGCCACCACCAACACCGCCAGGCTGTGCAGCGCCGCAGCAGGATTAAGAATGCGGTGGAGCCGCACGCCGGCCAGGTATTCGCGCGCCTGCGCCACGCTGGCCTGCGCCAGTGCCGCGGTGGAGGTCGGCTGACGGTAAGCCCCCTCCTGGGCGGTGAACTCCACCGCGCTGGCCAAAACGTGGCGCAACTGGGGATAAAGCCGCTCCGCACGCAGGGCCAATTGGGCCAAACTGGGATTAAAGCGCACCGCGCGCAAAAGACGCGCGGTCAGCCACGCCACGCCCACGCCCACGAGCAACGCTGAGATGGCTAGCCGCAATCCCGCGGGCAGGCGCAAGAGGTAATCGATCGCGCCCAGCACCAGGAGCGTCGCCAGCGCCCCAGCCAGCGCCTGGAACAGCCGCTGCGTCACCAGCAGCCACCGCGCCGCCTGGCCGATGCGCTGAAGTTGTCGCGTCGTGGCCCGCATGGGCTTGTGCCTTTCGCGTTACGCCAGCCGAATCGCCTTGCGTCCGACCCACTCCCCGCCCAGGAGCCCTAGCATCAGCGCCAGCGCCAGGGGCGAATGGCTCAGCGGCTCGCGGATGTCATCGGGCGTCTTGCGGGCGCGGTTGGGGACCAGCTCCGTCAAGCGATCAAGCTGATCCAGGCTCACCACCTGCCCGCCGGTCTGCTGGGCAAGTTGAGCCAGGCGGGCGTGATCGGGCTGCGTCTGTCGCCACTCGTCATCGGGCGCGACCACCTGGACGGCCTGGTGGATGCCCAGGTCGGCCAGCACCGGCTCAGCGACGCGCAGCACGCGCGGGCCGGCGCTGCCGGGCCGCCAGATCGCGCGGTACGTCCGCGGCGGGCCGTCTTCCGTTGCTGGGCGCAGCTCGATGCGGTCCACCACCTCCGCATCGGGCGATTCGCCCGCGTGAACGCTCACCGCCACACTCGGCAGCGGGCGGCTCAGCGGCGAGCCGTCCTCCACGACCAATTCCACCACCACCGGCTCCTCCACGCCCACCTGCCGCTGCGACACCGCCAGCCGCACGCCCGCGCCGCTTTGGTCGAGCCGCTGACGGCCCAGCATCCGCACCAACTGGATCCAGAACTGCTCAAAGTACAGCTCGCCCCGTCCGTAGCGCCACCGCCAGGTGTCGTCCGTGGCCACATAAAGCGACCGGCCAGCGCCGAAGCGCTGAAGCAGGATCAGCGGCGCTTCCCCCCCCTCCGGCCCGCTCACCTGCGCCAAAACCTCCACCGCAGGCTTGAGCGCCCCAACCCCCTGCACCCAGCGCAGGGCCGGCACTTGCGCCGGCCAGCCGGCCTGATCGTCCTCTTCCGCCAGGGACGACGCCCCCTCCGGCCCGCGCAGCTCCAATACGCTCAGGCTCCGCGCCAGCGCGGTGGGCTGCGCTTGCCACAGATCCAGCGCCCCGCCCAGGCGCGACACCGAACCGGGCCGCTGCATCGGCAAGAGGTCCGCCAGCGGCGTGGCTTCATACGACGCGGGCGTCCACCGCTCCCCACCGATCCACAATAGCCCCGCCCCCCGGCTGGCCACCTGGTCGCGCAGCAACACCATCTGCTGCGTGCTCAGCGATCCCGCGGGCACATCGCCCAAAATCACCACGTCATACGGCGCGATCTCCTCCGCTGTCTCGGGCAGGCGCGCGATGGGGGTGTCCCCCTCCTGCGCAAAATCGCGATCCGCACTGAACAGGTACATGCTGCTGTCGATCGACGCCTCCCGCACCAGCATGCTTTGCAGATAGCGGTACTCCCACCGCGGGTAGCCCTCGATGTACAGCACGCGCAGCGGACGGTCGACCAGCTCCACCACAACCTGCCTGCGGTTGTTGGACGTGAGCAATTCCTCATCCGCTGCGCCGCCCGCAGCCGGCTCGTAGACCACCTCCACCTGCCAGCGTGCCTTGCCCGCCTGGCTGGACTTGCCCCGCAGCCACTGCGGCTCGCCCCAGGCCTCGTCCCTGAGCGTCCGCTCATCGAGCACGCGCCCGCTGGCCGCGTCGGTCAGCCGCAGCTTCACGCTGCCCGGCAATGGGCCTTCTTTTCCGCCCAGCCGATCCACCGTCACGCTCACGGGCACCTGATCGTTGACGAACGCGCGCTGCGGCGCTTCGACCTGGTCCAGCGCCAAGTCCAGCGGCGCGGGCGTCACGCCCAATGGCACCGCGAACACCGGCGCCGCCTGCTGCTGGAGCCGCTGCACCAGCTCCGGTCCCGTCGCCTGCGGGCTTCGGCCGTCGGTGAACAGCACCACCGCGCTGACCGGCGCGCCCGCTGCGGTCCGCAATGCCTGCTCGATGGCGGTGCGCAGCGCCGTGGCCGGCTCATCCGGCTCGCCCCAGCGGTCAGCCTGCTGCGCCGGCGCGATCGGCCGAACCTGCGCGCCAAACCCCAGCCACACGATGCGCTTGCCCTGCCCCAATCCCTCCGGCGAGAACACTTCCGCCTGCTTGGCCAAAGCCTCCTTGAGCACCTGGTCGCGGCTCATCGGCTGATCCGTAGCGGGGTCGCGGCTGTCGAGCACCTGCATTGATGCGCTGCGATCCACCAGCACCAGCAGCCAGTCCCGCTCGATGCGCTCCTCCGGCCGAACCAGTTGCGGCCCCGCCAGGAGCACCGCCAACACCAGCAGCACCAGCGCCCTCGCCCCAGCCAGCGCTATTCGCACCGACCGCGGGCCCAGCAATCGGCTGTAGCTCCAGCCCGCCACCCCCGCTGCTGCCAGCACCACCAGCGCCCACGCCCACGCCGGCAAGGGGCGCTCAAACCCCAGCACCGCCTGCGGGTCCTGCCAGCTCAAGCGCGACAGCCCCATCAGCCGGTCCACCACGGACTGCGACTCCTGTTCTT
>DASVCG010000561.1:0-8957 GCA_036381755.1 Phycisphaeraceae bacterium
CCACGACGCTTACCGGCACGACACCCGCGGCGAGGGTTCCAGCGATCGGGTGCTAACGACGCTTGATCTGCTGCGGCGCTATGGTGTGGAGTTCAACATCCTGTGCGTGCTGACCGACCGCAACGTGGAACATCCCGATGAGCTGCTGGGCTTCTTCCTCAACCGCGGCATCCACTGGCTTCAGTTCATCCCAGCGGTGGAGTGGGAAGAGGAGCCAACGGATCAGCCGCCGCGCCTGGCGCGCTTTTCGCCCTCGTCCGAGGCGTACGGCCGATTCCTGTGCCGACTGTTCGACCTCTGGTTTGAGCGCTACCGCCACTATGTCAGCATCCGCTTCTTCGACAGCGTGATCGCCAAGATGGTGATGGACGAGATGCCCCTGTGCATCCTGGGCGGTTCGTGCCACACGCAGTTGACCATCGAGCATGACGGCTCGGTGTTCGGCTGCGATCATTTTGTGGAGCCGCGCTGGCGGCTGGGGCAGGTGGACGGCGTCGACTGGATGGCGCGGCTGGATCAGCCGCGATTGACGCGCTTCGCGCAGGGCAAGCAGCGCGTGCCGCCGACCTGCCTCGCGTGCCCGTGGTATCGGTTCTGCTACGGCGGCTGCCCCAAGCATCGGCCCCATCGCGGCGATGAGGCCCACGCGCCGGCAGCCAGCGTGCTTTGCGAGGGGTACCGGGCCTTTTATGCTCACGCCATGCCGCGGCTCGAGTGGCTTTGCGGTTATTTGCGTCAGAATCGTCTGCCGCCTCCGCCGCAGCAGACGCCCTCAGCAGCGCCGCGGTCCGTTAAGCCGGGTCGATTTGCGCCGCAGGAGCAGGTCGTGCCGATGCGCGTGCCGCGAAACGCTCCGTGCCCGTGCGGGTCGGGCAGGAAGTTCAAGCGATGTCATGGAGCCGGATGGAGATGAATGATCATCGTGATCGCTTACAGGAGCAAAACTCTGCGGAGAAAGCGCCAGCCCCGCAACGGCTGAAGGCTGGGGGGCCTTACGTCAATCGCTACGGCCGGAAGGGCGGTCGCGGCGTGCGGCCGTGGCTGCTGGGCGCCAAAGTCCTGATGGTCAACGCTGCCTTGGGCGCGACACTGTCAGCCTGCGCCATCGCCTGGCTGGCGCGCCGATCGGTCGTTGATCCCGACGCGGCTGCCGCAATCGTCCGCTTTCTCCTGAGCCGCTTGGTCCATCCCGCCATGATCGGCGCGGTCGTCACGGGCGTGGCGCTGTTCCTGCAACACCCGCGCGTCTTTCTTCGCCAGCGCTGGCTGCAATGCAAATGGGCGGTGCTGGTGGGGCTGGTTCTGCCGCTGATGGTGCTGTCGCTGCGGCAGTCGCGCGACGCATCCGCGGTGGCGCAATCGCTGCCCTGGCTGCTGGCGGCGCTGGCCGCGTCGCTCGTCGTGGTGGTGCTGCTGGGCCGAATCAAGCCGCGCCTGGGTCAGCCGATTCAGTCCGCAGCCAGCAAGCGCCCCGCTGCTTCGGAGTCACGAGCCAGCAACGTGTAGTTAGCGGTTTTTGTCGTAGGGATTCGCGATCCTTTTCAATCACGAAGCACCCGTTATCCACCAGCGATTCCCAATCGCTAGTGAATCAGGTACAGCAGGGGGAACAGGAAGATCCAGATCAGGTCCACCAGGTGCCAGTAGAGCCCGCCGATCTCCACCGGCGTGAACCACGCGGCGCTGTATCGGCCGCGCGCCGCCCCCACGATCAGCCAGCTCAGCACGCCCATGCCGATCAGCACGTGGATGCCGTGCAGGCCGGTGAGCAGGAAGTAGATCGAGACGAACATGCGGATCTGCTCGACCGTGGCCGTTGCGGGGGCGGCGTGCGTGGGGGGCGCGTCCTCCGTTGCCAGGCCCGCGGGGCCGGTCGGCGCCGGTCCGATCGCGCTCGGGGGCACCAGCAGTTGGCGGGCCTCTTCCCGCGTCATCTGCTGCGCCGCGGGCGAAGCGTCAGCGGACGCAGCTTCATCCTGACCGGGCTGCGCGTCGGCTTGATCAGCACTGGTTGAATCAACCGCTGCGGCCTGGAGTGTCTTGAGGTAGGCGGCGATGTCCAGCAGGCGTTGATCGTTGAGCGCCGGGTTTCCGCCGCGCGGCGGCATCGGCAGGCCGGTCGTGTTGGCCGGGTCGGTCGGGTCACGCCCCTTCTTCAAAAATTCAACCAGACTCTCAGCACTTTGATCCGCGATGAACGGGTTGTCGCGCAGCGCCTTGCCCACGCCCGTCACGCCTTCGGCATTCATGCCATGGCAGGCGGAGCAGGTCGATTCAAAGAGCGTCTTGCCCATGGCGATGTCGGGCGGCTCGAAGCTGGCTGCTGATGGAACCACGGGCGCGAGGGCTTCGCCGGCAGCGGGCTCCGCTGCGGCTTCGTCGCCGCCCAGGTGCGCCGCCAGGTAGGCCTCATCGGGGTTGAACCATCGCCCCACCATCAGGCCATGCTCCCATTTGCCGTGGTATTCGACGGACTTGACCGCCATGAACCCCACGCCGCCCAGCAGCGTCAGCGTCAGCATCGCCACCAGCGCGCGGCGTTGGTTGAGCTGGGCGCATCGCACCGCCAGGGCCATTGTGAAGCTGCTGGTGATGAGGATGACGGTGTTGATCGCGCCCAGCGACGTGTCCAGCAGACGCCCGCCCGCGGCGAACATCTCCGGGTGGTTCGCTCGGTACACCCCGTACGCGCAGAACAGCCCGCTGAACATGAGGATCTCCGTGGCGAGGAACAGCCACATCCCCAGCTTGGCGGTGCCGAACTGCTGGGCCATCGATCGGAAGTGATGGGCCAGCGCGGAAGAGCCCGCGGGGTGCGGCGAGGCTGCATCCGCGGGGGCGGGCGTTACGGTCAGGTTCTGGTCCTCAATCTGAGTCATGATGCACCTTGAGTGGATGGAGGGGGTGATCTTGTCAGTAGGCGTGGCTTGATCGGCGGTCGGGGACGCGGCCAGCCAGCAGCGAGGCGACATCCGGCAGGTCCAGCGTCGATGGATGGCCGCTGGCCTGCGCCGCGGCGCGGGCCCGGGCTGGATCGGCGTATGCCAGGATGTTGTAGGCCATGGGCGAGCGGGCCGGGTCGCTGGGCACATAGACCGCAGCAGCGGCGTTGACCCACTGCTCCGTATCCGCCGCCATGACGTAGCGCACCGCCATGCGCCGCTCAGGGTGGTCACGCTCGTCAACGATCAGGCAGCCCAGGTCGTCAAAGAGCCGGTACTGGAGTTCCTGATCAGAGCCTTGCACGATGGCGGCCGCGGCGAAGCGCGCGTCGCTGATGATCATGCCGCAGCGGCTGCACACGTCCTGGCCGTACTGGATCGTCGGCGGGCCGGTGATCGGCTGGCGCTGACAGCCCGCCAGCAGCGCCGCAGCGGTCGCCAGCCCCATCATCCACTGCGCTGTCCATCGTCGTGGGCGTGTCGCGGTTCGCATCACACTTGCTCCTTCCACGCGAAGAGCAGCCCCGCTGCCGCCAGTGGCGTCACGATCCACGCGCCAAGCGCAGCGGCGAAGATCCAGGGCAAGCGGCTGCCGTACTGGTGCGCCGCGTAGCTACCCGCTGGGCCCAGCGCGTCCAGCGTCGCGTGCACGCCGTGCAGCACCGCCATCTTGAACACCTCCAGCGGGTTCAGTAGCGCCAGGTGCAGCAGTTGATCGGCCTGGAGGCGGAACGCCACCGTCCCGCCCATCAGGCCCAGGTCGCTCAGGAAGGCCAGGCCCAGCCAGAGGAAGATCGCAGCGCCGATGGCGGCGGAACTTCTGCGGCACAGGACCGAAATCAGCAGCCCCACGCCGAGCATCGCCACCGCCAGGGCCAGCGTCAGGCCCACCAGCAGCAGGTAGCTGCCGGCGCTATCCGCCTGCCCCCGCACCGCGATGAGCAGCCCGCTTGCGCCGAAGCCGCCCAGGAGCGCCGCTGCCAGCGCCGCGGTCAGCCCCGCGAACTTGCCCGCGAACACTTCCATGCGGCTCACCGGCTGCGCCAGGAGGCCCACCAGCGTGCCGCGCTCGCGGTCGCCGGCCACGCTGGCGGCACCCACCGTCAGCGCCATCAGGGGCACGATCAGCAGCACCAGGTTCACCAGCCCCGCGGTCGTCCGCCCGAAGCCCGCCAACCCCGAATAGCCCGTGCCGATCAGCGACAGGTACGACAGGCTCAGCGCCAGCACCGCGAACGCCAGCGTGTAGAGCACAAACCAGCGGTTGCGCAGCGAGCCGCGAACCTCCTTGCGGGCGATGATGAACACGATGCGCCAGTCCATCGCGGGGCTCCTTGCTCAGCAGCGGCTAGTGTTCGGGCCTGGGTCGGCCTTCTTCGCTCGCCCATTAGGCGGGATGTCTTCCAGGTCGAAGTCCAGCACGCGGATCGACGCAGCGCCCAGCGCGTGGATCGGCTGGGCCTTGGCGTCGGGGGGCACCTCCACGTACACGCCGCTGCCGTTGCGCCGTGCCGACAGGCCGTGCTGGCGCAGGTGGTCGACCGCTTCATCCAGGCGCTCGCCCTCGATGCGCAGGCGCAAGCGGGTGCGCAGGCCCAGGGTCTGGGTCAGCTCCGCGGGGTCGCAGCAGGCGCGGACGCAGCCGCGGTCCAGCACGAGCACACGGCTGGCCAGGGCCTGCACCTCCTCCCAGCGGTGGGAGGTGAACAGGATCGTCCTGCCGCTGGCGCGCAGGCCCATCAAGAGGGCCAGGAAGTCCCGCCGGGCCCCCGCATCCAGGCTGGAGGTGATCTCATCCAGCACCAATAGCGCCGGGTCGGCCAGGAGCGCCGCCGCCAGCGCCAGGCGCTGCTTCATCCCGCCCGAAAGCGTCCCCACGCGCTTGGCCGCGTGCGCCGTCAGGCCGACTTCCGCCAGCACCTGATCCACGCGCGCCAGCGGAGCGCGCTTGATCTGCGCGTGGAACGTCAGCGTCTCGCGGACGCGCCACTCGTGTTGGAAGGCCAGCTCCTGGGGCACGTAGCCGATTTGCCGCCGCGCTTCCTTGCCGTGCCGCGCCGCGTCGCAGCCGGCCACGCTGATGCTTCCGCGGTAGCGCAGCAGCCCCAGCACGCAGCGGATCGCGGTCGTCTTGCCCGCGCCGTTAGCGCCCCACAGCGCCAGCGCCTCACCGCGGCGGACCTCGAAGCTCACGCCGTCCAGCGCGACGAATCGGCCGAACCGCTTGCTCAGGTCGCGGACGATCAGCACCGGCACAGATGGCGTGGAGGAGCTTGTCATGGCATCGGTCCTCGGTGAGTGGACAGCAGGCCGCGTTGCAGCACGGCGGAAAAGCCTCGTCGGCCAGGCGCCCAGGCCCATCAGCGCCGCCCCGGCTCCCAGCATCGCCAGCGAAGCCTTCGCCAGTGCCCACCCCGACGCGGGTTGCCCCGCTGATGGGGCCGCGAGGGTCGGCGGGCGCATCAGCGGTCGCGTGTCCGTCACCTTGGGCTGCGGCCGGATCATCGGCGCCGCCCGCGCCGCCAGCTCCACCGCCTGCTGCGCCGGGCTCATCAGGAACAGCCGCAGCTTCGGCTCGCGGTCCATCAGGCTTTCAAAGAGGCTTTGGGCCTGGTAGGGCAGGTCGCCCACGCCGTCGCCGTCCTGGTCGTAGCCGGCGTAGTCGCTCCAGAAGTTGCCGCGGCCGGCGGGGGTGAAGTCGTTGTCGATGAGAGTTCCCGACCCGAGCACCGCCACCTGCTCGAAGTTGCCCAGCAGGACGTTGTCGCTGAAGGCGTTCCGCCGAACCGAGGGCATGAAGGCGATGCCGATGTCGTTGTAGGCCAGCAGGTTCCGCTTGAATGTCTGCGTGACATCCACCGATGCGGGCGAGTTGTCCAGGTAGATGCCCACGCGGTTGGCGATGAAGCGGTTGTCCTGCGCCTCCAGGCCGTCCACATCCTTGAGGCCCAGGCCGTAGCCGCTGGTGCCGCGGTTGCGCAGGAAGGTGTTGCTGCGCAGCGTCAGGCGTCGGCTGTACATGAGGAACGCGCCGACGGCGTTGTCCTCGAGCCGGTTGTTCTCCAGGACGTTGTCGTCGCTGTACATGAAGTGCAGGCCGTAGCGGCCGTGGCGGATGTGATTGCCCACCACGCGCACGCGTGGGGAGAACCACATCACCACGTCGCGGCTGTGGTGGACGCGGTTGCCTTGGATGAGGCAGTCGGGCGAGGACCAGACGCGGATGCCGTCGCCGCGGCGGGCGATGTCCAGATCCTTGCCGCCGATGGTGTTGTTCCGCACGATGGTGTGAGGCGCTTCCTTGAGGTAGACGCCGAACAGCACGTCCTCGAGGATGTTGTCCTCGATCCGCGCGCGGGGCGCGGTGGCGCTGATGCCGGTGTTCTCGCGGTCGAGGCTGTCGCCTGTCGCGCGGATGGTGAAGCCGCGGAAGGTCACATCGGGGGCTTCGATGACCACCACGTCGCCGCGCCCCGCGCCGTCGATCACCGCGCCGGGCTGACCGATCAGCTCGAGCGGCTTGTTCACGATCACCGGCCCGGCGTAGAGGCCCGCGGGCACGCGGATCGTCTGACCCGGCTGAGCCTGGTCGATCATCGGCTGAAGCGGTTGCGCGGTCGGCGGCTGGGCTTGTGCTTGCGCCCAGCCTGTGCCGGCTGCGCACACCGCCAGCGCCGCGATTCGGCCAGCGCGAGCCAGCATGTTGGCGGGATGAACGCAGGGCATCATCATCGCGTCACCATCCGCCCCCGGTCCCCGGCCCCCGGAAGTTTTTCCGGAACTCCCCCGGTCCCCGCCCCCGGAATTCCCCCGGAAGACCCGGAAGGCTAGCGCTTGAGCGGGTCGTACCAATCCACCGCTGGCGGCGAGCCGGGCGTCTGCTGCCAGGTATCCTCGAACGCGTGCGTGGCGGCGTGGCCGTCGGCGAACACGTAGTTGGCGGTGTCCTGATGCCGATGGATCGAGAGCACCTTGGGCTGCCCCTTCGCCGCGTCCCACTGCCTGGACTGCATCATCATGTTGGCCAGCTTGGGCGGCGTGCCCCAGAACATCGGCATGAAGTGGTCCTTGTTCAGATCGTCCGACAACTCCGCCACCACCACCGCGTGCGAGGGCGAGACGACCTGCACGGGCCGCACGCCCCAGTAGGGCGGGTGGTTCGGCGTCAGGTAGCCGTTGAGGCCGTACGTGGTCCGGCGCTGCTGGGCCGGGTCCGGCTCGTTCCACAGCGGGCTTTGGTCCGACGGGCAGCGGTACAGCAGCTCATGCTGGCCGTAGGGTTGCGTCGCCTCCAGCCACGTGGGGTCGTCGGGGTACATCCGCGCCAGCGGGTAGTGCTGATCGTTGGCGTGGGCGTAGGCTTCGATCGCCAGCGCCGTCTGCCGAGCGTTGGAGGCGCACACCGCCCACTGCGCGTGCTGGCGGGCGGTCGCCAGCGTCGGCAGCAGCAGCCCGATCAGCAGGGCGATCAGGCTCATCGTCACCAGCAGCTCGATGAGGCTAAAGCCGCCGGCCTGCCGCGCCGAACGGGACGCACAGCACGGCAGGGACCGGGCGGCACTCCGGCGTCGGGCCTCCACCAGCGGCTTGTACGCCGCCCGGTGGAACCACAGCCCCGCCAGCGTTGTCACACTTGCCGCCGCGGCCAGGATCAGCCCCGGCCCCGGCGAGGCCACCGTCTTGAACTGGCCGATGAGCCCCGTGCCCAGCACCGGCGGCGTGAACGGCTTGATCGCGCTGGACAGGGGCGCGTTGGGGTCCAGGTTCTGGCCGAAGTTGCTCAGCCAGTAGTGCAGGTCCAGCAGGAACATCACCGGGAACAGCACCGCCGGCAGCGCCAGGAGCGCCGCCCACCGGTTGTGGATGAACACCGCCGCCAGCAGCAATAGCGCCAGCGTCACGATGGCGAAGATCGACAGCGACCGCTCCAGTTGGGCCGCCTCGCCCAACGGCCGCATGCCGATGTAGTGGTTGAGCGTGTCGATCTCCTGCACATCACCATCGAGGCGGTAGAGGTGCGCCTGCACGTGCAGGCCCTGCGGGTACTGCGGCGCGTGGAGCACCATCGTCCAGTAGGGCAAGGCCATCGAGACCAGCAGCATCACCGACGATGCCAGGAGCAGCACGGTGGGCAGCAGGTACCTCCCCTTGCGCTCGGCCCACTCCTGCGCGGGAACCCGCGGCCCAGCGACTTGTTGGATCAGCTCGATCACAGCAACTTCCTTTCGTTCGATGAGGCTCCGGGCCCTCAGCCGCTCACTGCGCCGCGGCCTGCGCCGCAGGCTCCACCAGCAGGTAGCCGGCCATCTCCAGGTGCAGCGCCGAGCAGAACTCCGAGCAGTAGTAGGTGTAGGTGCCCGGCTGATCCGTCTGGATCTCGAACGTGGCCGTCTCGCCCGGCTCCAGGCTCAACTGAACGTCGAACCCCGGCAGGGCGAAGCCGTGCGTGGCGTCCTGGGCGCGCTCGATGTTGGTCACGTGCCACATCACGCGGTCGCCCTGCTTCACCTCCACGTGTTCGGGGTTGAAGTGGCTGCGCACCGCGGTCATGTACACGTGCACCGTGTTGCCGTCGCGCACGATCCGCTCCTGCCCGGCCTTGGGGGCGTCCGGCCGAGCCGCCTGGCGGTGCGGGTCCCAGCCCACCTCGGGGTAGACCGTCCAGGGCTTGATCTTGTCGGCCTTGACGATCTGCGCGTAGTGCGGCTCGCCCACGCCGAAGGGCATGTCGTACAGCAGCGGCATGCGGTCGCCCGTTGCGCTGATGTCGATGAGCTGGAAGTTCTGAGGCAGCAGCGGGCCGGTGGGGAAGAAGCGGTCCACCGACCACTTGTTGAGCGAGATCAGGTACTTGCCGTCGGGCGAGACCGTGTCGCCCTCCGCGGCGGCGATGTGGCCGACGTTGTAGTGGATCGAGGTCTTGCCCGCGACCGTCCAGGCCGGCTCCGGGTGCAGCGAGGCGTACGCCCCGCCCAGCGTCCAGCGCGCCACCGCCGATTCCAGGAACAGCGACGT
>DASVCG010000562.1:0-2452 GCA_036381755.1 Phycisphaeraceae bacterium
GAAAACCTGGGCGTAGCGCGACAGCCACCGCGACTTGGGCAGCTCAGGCTCATACAGCACGCTGCGCCAGTGATCGTACTGATAGCCCGAGGTGCCGATCCGCGCCCGCGCAGCCTGTGAGCGTCGCCGGCTCATGGAAAGCGTCCAGGATTCGGATATCGCCCCGCAGTGATGAATCCTAGGACGGAACCAAGCCTGGACGGCAGCCCCCGCCCCCGGAATGGGCAGACGACAGGCGCAGAAAACCGCAGCGACACCGTGGCGCAGCGCCGACCGCCTCGCTGCCTTCAGGCCTGGGCCGGTGCTACGCCGCGGGTGATGATCTTTTGATCCTCGGGGAGATACGGCGCGTTGTAGGTTTTTTGCATCAGGTCCGCGGTGCGCGGCTCAACCTTGAGGTACGTGATGATCGCGTCCGTGCCGACGCGGCGGACGCACGCGCCCATGTCCTCGCGCTCATCCAGCCGGTTGGCGAAGTAGTAATCGAACAGCGCTGCGCACACACCCGCCACGCGGTCGCGCGGGATCTGCCGCAAATACCACCGATCGTCCTGGGTGAGCCAGACGCCCTGGTGCCGCGCGTCCTCCGAGCCGCCGAGCTTGAGGGCGTAAAGCCCCGGCCCCTGGCCGACGAGGCCGATGGTCTTCGTGGCCGGGCGGAAGCACTGCCGCTCGCAGCCGGTGATGCCGATGGACTCGCGCACCTGGCCGTAGCCCATCTGCTCCAACTGGTCGATCAATTCCGGCTCGAACTGCTCCGAGTCGGTGTAGCTCAGCCGGCAGGTGGGCAGCCCCACGCACGCACCCGAGAGGACGCGGAGCTGCGAGTACGCCTTGCCCCGCCGCTGCCCGTAGCCGAACTGAGCCAGCTTGGCCAGGAAATCCTCCTTGGCCTCCTCAGGGATGTTGGTGAACAGAAGATCCTGGTTGGGGGTGATCATGACCTCCACGCCGTCGAACGCGTCGAGCACCGCGGGCACCATCGACTTGAGCCGCCCGTTGCCGGTGACGTTGCCCGAACGGTGCTCGCGGTCGGCGTCGGGGTCGGTGCTGTCGACGAGCCTGCCGCACTCGATGTAAGCGCCGTAGGCCCACAACCCGTTGCTTTCCTGCCTCGTCCAGCCGTGGTGCATCATCCGCGGGCCCGGGTCGTGATGAGGGTCGGGCAGCTCGAACTGCGCGCCCAGCTCGCGCACCTGCTGGCGATACCACTCGATGCCCTGCCCGTGCACCACGTACTTGAGCCGCGCCCAGTGGCGGTGCTTGCGGTCGCCCCAGACCTCGTGCACCTTGACGATGTCGTGCAGCCCCTTTTGAAGGCTCTCTTCGGTGAAGATGCCAAAGGGCACGCCCAGGGCTGCGAACGTGGGCTTGCCGTTCTTCTCGCCCTGGCTGCCGCCGATGTAGACCTGATAGGCCACGACCTTCCCATGCTCGACGATGGGGCAGACGCCGACCTCGTTGGTGCGGCACTCGACACAGTTGTCGTATTCGATCTGGCCGGTGACCGGGTCGCGCTGCACCGCGGAGAAGGCGATCTTGAACTTGCGGTTGAGCAACTGCGGGCCGTAGTCGTACGCCTGGCCGGGCTCGCGCGGGGCGTTGGGGTCAGGCAGCGCGTCGGGGTCGATGGCGAAGACTTCGATGTGCGCCTTGGGCGGCAGGCGGAAGTATCTGCCGTATTCCTGCGCCTTGGCGTGGGCATCGTAAAGGGTGCTGAATTTGGACAGCGGGCAGCCCATGACGTTGCGGACGTTGTCGCCGCAGCCGTTGAGGGTGAAAAAGCCCGTCCGGGCGATGTATTGCACCAGGGCGAGGAGCTGGGGCTTTTTGACCCAGTGGAACTGGATGTTCTGGCGGGTGGTCAGGCGGATCGACGCCCCGCCATGGGGGTTGGCGTTGGCGAAGCGGTCCGCGGCCTCGTTGAGGATGTGCCACTGTTGGCGGTTGAACGACCCGCCGCCGGGCACCGAGATGCGGACCATGAACATCCAGTCCTTCTCGCGGCCGGTCTTGGCACGGTTGTACTCCAGGTAGATGCCGTGGCTCTTGGCTAGCTGCGCAGCGTGCTCGTCCACGTCCGTGGCGGACAGGTCGCGCACCTGCTCATAGAGATTGCCTTTGACGTAATTGGAGTCGCGCTTGATGTGCTCCAAGGCGTCGAGCTGATCTTCGGGCGTGCGGAACAGGGGTTGCGGCTGGCGGTCCTGGTGGGCCGTCATAATGGTTCCTTGCGCGAGCGTGAGGGCCTTGCGACCAGTCGGGCCAGGCCAGGGGCAAACCCGGGCCGGCAAGACCCGACGCTGCGGCTCTTCCATACCCTGGAGCGGCTGGCATGGGGATCGGCCAAGCCGTCAGCCGGCCGTGCTGATCGAATCCAGCATCATACCAGCCGGCGACTTGAGTCGAAAACCAGCCATCGCCGATCCCTAAAGAGACCCAGGCGGCTACA
>DASVCG010000563.1:0-4879 GCA_036381755.1 Phycisphaeraceae bacterium
GAAAACATCTCCATCAAGGATGCGCATCTGTTACCCACTCAGCCACATCTGGATCTCCCTTCTTTTGATGAATACAGGTGCTTACCACGGACTGGTGGCCTTCAATGCGACACTCCACTCAGTTCCCGACATGCGGGCTGAGGTTGACGTCTTTCCATTGATCGGGGCCGGTGGTGGAGCCGTGCCCGTCGCCGAACGCGACGTTGATGGTGTCGTGGTGACGATCGGAGCCAGGATCGGACTTGTTGAGGCTGACCGGCAGCTTCACCTGCGCCCAAGTGGTCTGATAGATCGCGTCGAGCGTGCCGGGCTCGCCCGGCGTGACCCACGTGCTGGCCGAGTACATCAGGACATCGCCGCGGTTGACGGGGTTGCTGCCCGAGCTGGCCCGCGTGCCGCCGTCCGCCAGGATCATGGTGTTGGCCAGTTGCTTGATTTCGTTGAGATTGCCGCCAACCGGCGAGCCGTCCACCGGCTCAATAATTTGGGAGGGCGACCACCGACCTTGACCACCAAATGTGAGGCACGTCACATCTGCGTTGGTGCTGTAGGAGATCGGGTTGTGGAGGTTGGGGGTGGTGATGTTGTTAAAGATGAAATGGCCTTCGGGATAAGGATCGGAGGGGCATCGGAACGCAGCGGAGACTCGAGGATCGGTGTCGTCGAACGTGTCCTGCGAGCCGCCGCCCATGTAGGGCACCAAGGCGCTGGCCCAGTCTTTGATCCTCCCGTCGTCGGCGAAATAGGCGTATTTGTCGGCGTTGACCGGCGGCTTTTGACCTGAGCCGCCCCAAAACAGGTCGCTGGAGGAGGTCTGAATGAAGCCGCTGTAGTCGTTGGATGAGGTGAAAGCGGCGACAGCCATCTGCCGAACGTTGGAGAGGCATTTGACGGTGCGGGCGGCGCTGGTCGCCGCGGCCAGGGCGGGCAGCAGAATGGCGATGAGCAAAGCAATGATCGAAATAACCACCAACAATTCGATCAGGGTAAAACCCCGGACGGGCGGGTCGAGCGTCGACTGGCCTGACGTTTGATGACGGGTGCTCATAGGGTTTCTTTTCCCCGGCGATGACCGGCGGACCGCCGAACATATGTTAAACGTTTTACCAAGAATCCGGATCAAAGCCTCCCCGCCTCGAGCGATGCCATCCTATTCTTCAAGGGATTAAAACAGCGGTTTATCCTGGTGCACAAACCCAAGGGTGATGTGTCCGCCCTCCCTTAACCCCCTCAACTAAAGACCATTCTAAGGCGTCTAAGCGGCTTGTCAAGAAAATATAAAGGGGTGCCAAATGGATTCGGCCCCCTCCCGCCGCCTGTATCACATCGGCAGCCGGGGCCGGCCCCAGCGGCTCGCCGACGCCGGCCGGCGAGCTGGAGGTTGACACTGTTCACCCATGTGTTAAACTGTTTAAACACATGAACCACGTTTCCGTGGACAACCCGCCTGCCCGCGGGGCCGGAGCCACCCCGGGTCGCCGGTCCTCCCGCAAAGCCGATGGCCGCGGGAGTGTGAATATGCGGGAAGTGGCCAAAATGGCCAATGTCTCGATCGCCACCGTCTCGATGGTGCTCAACGGCAACCCGCGGATCAGCAAGGCCACGCAGCTTCGCGTCCAGCGTGTCATCAACAAGCTGGGCTACCGTCCTAACCCCCTAGCCCAGAGCCTTTCCAGCCGATACACCCGCACGCTGTCCATCCTCTTGCCCCCCCTGCGGCACGCGTTTGCCGACCTCTACTTCGGCGAGGTCATCAGCGGCGTGTGCGACCGGGCCGGCAAGCTGGGCTACCGGGTGATGCTCGACCAGGCCAAGCCCGATTTCATCAAGGACCGCAAGCACATCGAGCTGTTCGAACGGCGGTTCGTGGACGGCGTGCTGTGCCTGGGCTGCAACGACCGCCACCATTTCCTCGAAGACTTCATCGAGCCCAATTACCCCGTGATCGTGGTTAACAACTATTTCAAGCGGTGGAACCTGGACTACGTGGTCTGCGATTACAGCGGGGGGGCCGAGCAGGCGATGCGCTGCCTGATGCAGATGGGGCACCGCCGCATCGGCCTGATCACCGCGGCGCCGGAGGTGCAAACGACAAGCGAGCTGACCCAGACGTACCACCGGCTGCTGACCGAGGCCGGCTGCCCGGCGGATGACACGTGGATCGAAGACGGGGCTTTCACCGAGGAGGGCGGCGCTGCGGCCACCGAGCGGCTGCTGGCCCGCCACCCGGACCTCACCGCTATTTTTGCCGGCAACGACAAGATGGCGATCGGCGCGATCCATTATCTGCACCAGCAGGGCCTGCGCGTGCCGGAGCAGGTGTCGGTTGTGGGGTTTGATGATCTGAAGCACTCGGCGTACACCAGCCCGACGCTCACGACGGTGCATCTGCCGTTGTACGAGATCGGCGTCATCGCCTGCGATCGGCTGATCGAGCGGGTCCGCGGGCGTGCTGAGCGCGTCGCGGAGCGGCTGCCCACTTACCTGGTGCTGCGCGGCTCGACGGCTCTGGCGCCGACCGGCGGCGCGTGATCGATTTCTTCTATTTCTGCGGCGGTTCTATTTCTGTAGCGGGCCCGAATCCGGATCCCTGACTCAAACCAAGCGAGGGAGCAAGAGCACCGATGGCCGAACCCGTCTCCTGGCGTTCACTTGCGCGGAGGCAGCACCATCGCGGGTTCCCGCTCGTCGCAGCGGTGATCCTGTGCGGCCTGCTGCGGGCGTTGGCCGCGGGGCAAGCGCCTGATGCCGACGCCGGCTGGCACGTTTTCCGCTATGAAGTTCCCTCCGGTCAGCCGCAGCCCCGCGCGGTGCACTTGGCGGGCGAGTTCAATAATTGGTCCACCACCGCCACGCCCATGGAGCTGCGCAACGGCGTGTGGACGGTACGGCTGAAGCTGAGCCCGGGGGTCCATCACTACAAGTTCGTGCTCGATGGCAACCGATGGGTGAACGATCCGTCGGCTGATCCTTCGCTCAATGAGCCGGACAACTACGGCGGAGTCAACTCGGGCGTGCTCATCGGGCCTGATGCTCGCCGGTTCCCGCCGCCTCGACCGGATCACATCCATATGCCAGGCGTGCGGTTCAACCCCGACTCGCCCAGCGACCTGGATGTGGCCGACGCGACGCTGCTGTGGGTGAGCTTTCAGGCTCAGGCGGGCGACCTGACCGGCGCGCGAGTGCTGGTGCGTGATGAGGAGACCGGCCAAGCGTGGCAGGCCCAGACGCTCGCGCTGATGGGCGAGGAGATGGGCTTTGCGCGCTGGGGCGGGCTGGTGCGGGTGGATGATGAGCCGGTGCGCTGCGTGCTGGAGTTGGTCGACGGCGGCGCGAGCGTGTTCGTGTGCGCCCGGGGCGTGCTCGATGACGCTGAGGCGGCCAAGGCCGCGGCGTTCGCTGTGGATATGCGGCCGCGCTTCCAGACGCCGGCGTGGGCCAAGCACGCGGTGTGGTATCAGATTTTCCCCGAGCGGTTTCGCAACGGCGATTCCGCCAATGACCCGCCCAACACCCAGCGCTGGACCAGCGACTGGTGGAGCACGCTGCCCGGTGAAGCGCCCGGGCCGGAAAACTTCTACCGTGGCGTGGGCAACGTCTGGAACCGATGGTTCGGCGGCGACCTGCAGGGGTTGATCGAGCAACTGCCCTACCTGCGGCGGCTGGGCGTCAACGCCATCTACCTCAACCCCATCTTCGAGGCCCGCAGCACGCATAAGTACGACACGACCACTTACCTTCACATCGATGACAACTTCGGCTTCAAGGGCGATATCGACGCGCTGAAGGGCGAGGTGCTCACCGACCCGTCAACGTGGCGATGGACGCCGACCGACAAGCTGTTCCTGAAATTCCTCGACGAAGCGCACTCGCAAGGCTTTCGGGTGATCATCGACGGGGTGTTCAATCACGTGGGCCGCGATTTTGGGCCTTTCCGCGACGTGCTGAAAAAGGGTCGGGCCAGCCGATACGCCGATTGGTTCGAAATTACCGACTGGGGCCAGGGCGGCGAACCGGGCAAGCCGGGTGGAATCCAATGGGCGGCGTGGGACGGGCCCAACGGCTGGCTGCCTGCGTTCAAGAAAAACCCCGAAACCGGCCTGGCGCATGGGCCGCGCGAACTGGTTCTGGCGGTGGCTCAACGATGGCTGGCGCCTGAGGGCGACCCGTCGCGCGGTGTGGATGGGTTCCGGCTTGACGTACCCCAGGACATCCCGCCCCCGTTCTGGGTCGACTTCCGCAAGCTGGTGAAGCGGCTCAAGCCGGAGGCGATCATCATCGGTGAAATCTGGGGCGAGGCGCAGCCGTGGCTGCGCGGCGATCAATTCGACGCGGTGATGAACTATCAGTTCGCCATGGCTGCGCAGGCGTTCTTTGTCAACCAGCGGCAGCAGCTTCAGCCCAGCCGGTTCGCCGACCGCCTCCAGCGGCTGCTGAGCCTGTACCCCTTCCAGGTCAACCTGGTCCAGCAGAATCTTTTTGACAGCCACGACACCGATCGGCTCGCCTCGATGTTCGTGAACCCGGACCGGCCTTACGACGGTCGCAACCGCATCCAGGACAACGGCCCGGACTATTCGCCGGCCAAGCCCTCGCCGCTGGACTTCCAACGCATGCGGCAGGCGGTGGCGTTCCAGATGACGTTTGTCGGGGCGCCGATGATCTACTACGGCGACGAGGCGGGCATGTGGGGGCCGGACGATCCGTCCAACCGACAGCCGATGACCTGGCCGGGGATGCAGTTCGATGATCCGGCCGTCGGATTCGACCCGGCACAATTCGCGTTCTATCAAAGGGCGATCGCGGTCCGTCGGAAGCTGCCGGAGCTGCGCGAGGGCTTCTTCCGCGGCGTGCTGTGCGACGACGCGGCCGGCGTTTA
>DASVCG010000564.1:0-4861 GCA_036381755.1 Phycisphaeraceae bacterium
GAGAACACGCCGGGCATCGCCGGTCTGGGGGTGGCGGCGGAGCTGGCCCAGGCGTTTTTGGCGGATTCGCAGCGGATCGCGGAACTGGCGGCCCTGCGCGACCGGTTTGAGTCCGCCATCCTCCAGGCTGTGCCGGGGGCGGTGGTGAACTCGGTTCAAGCGGAATCCGCTGGGGGGGATGGGCCGGCTCGACTGTGGAACACCAGCAACCTCGGCTTCCCCGGCCTGGAGGCGGAGGCAATCCTGCTGGGCTTGAGCGAGCGGGGGGTTTGCGCCTCAGCGGGGGCGGCCTGCTCCAGCGGGTCGCTGGAGCCGTCCCCGGTGCTTCGGGCGATGGGCGTGCCCGAGGCGGTGGCGCACGGGTCGGTGCGGTTCTCGATCAGCCGGGACACCACGCCCCAGCAGGTGGAGGAGGCGGCGCGCCTGGTGCCGCAGGTGGTGGCCCGATTGGGGCGGACGATGGCCGCGGTGCGGTAGGCGCAGCAAAATATCCGATAAGTATGAGGACGGGCACAGCGGCGATGGTTCAGGGTGGGGGCTTGGAAGGCGGTCGAGTGTGGATCGGGGGTCTGGGCGGCGCGTCGTGGGCGGCTCGACGCGCTAGGCTTCTTTACGGGGCCTGGGCGGGTCTGCACAATAGCCCGCCGACGCGCTGGGGAAGGACCTCGGACCGATGCAACTGATGAGCTGGATGATCGCGCGGCTGGGCAGCCGATTCGGCCTGCTCTTCGAGCCCTACCAGCGGCGGGTGATGCACTCGGCACTGGGGCGGTTCCTCGATCGGCCGCTGGACCTGATGGTCGGGCTGGAGGAGCCCGACGGCACGCGGCGCGTGCTGCCCTTCACCACCGACGGCCAGTTACTGACCGATCCAGGACAGTTCGAGCGGATCAATTCCATCACTTTTCGGGGCTACAGCGAGAAGTACAACCTGCGTTTTGAGTTCAACGTCCACAGCGTGTTCTACCCGCAGGACGAGCGGCTGTGCCTGCTGCCGGCGATGTACCTGGAGATGCGGGTGAACCCGGTGGACCGCGTGCGGTGGCACCGCCCGGTGGGGCCCACGCCGTCGCAGGTGAAGCTGTTCATCCGCCTGCGCCGTCCGCAGACGCAGATCACCGCCCAGCCCGGCCAGGGGCAGGAGCCGGCGTATGTGGACCTGTCCTACCGCTGCTCGCTGACGCCGCAGATCGGCGCATCGCACCCAGCGGCGACGGCCCACCCGCAGGAGGAGCGCTTCGTCGAGGTGCGCGAGCGGATCGTCAGCCTCAACCCCGAATGCACCTGCCTGGAGGACGGCGCGGGCCTGGTCTGCCAGTTGCCCGTGACGGAGGAGGGCAGCGGGGTCAAGTGGCGGCTGGTCTGGGCGGCCCATGTGGCCGAGCCCGTGCTGGAGGTCGCCCACGCCGGCCAGAGCCGCCCGGCCCGCCTGCGCTATACCCAGCACTGGTCGAGCCTGGAGGAGGTGATCGACGAGGCGATCCGCACGCGCGACGACCGCCTGGCGCTGTCCCGGCGGTTCGAGAAGCTGCTGGAGCAGGCCCCGCTCGACGGTGCCCAGCGCCACCTGCTCAACCAGGGCTTCCAGAACTGGCTGAGCAACACCTTCTGGTGCCAGTTCGCCGACGACCAGGGCTCGCTTCAGGAGTGGTTCAGCGTGTGGGAGGGCACGTGCCTGTACCACTCCACGATCGACGCGGAGTACAACGCCTCGCTGGCGTACCTGTCGCTGTGGCCGAGGCTTTTGGCGATGCAACTGACCCAGTGGGCCCAGCGCGAGCAGGCGCACGAGGCCTCCACCTGGGCCTACCTGCCCCACGACCTGGGCTGGGGCACGCGCGCCACCGGCCAGGGCTACCCCCACGCCATGGAGGTGGAGGAAAGCTGCAATTTCCTCCTGCTGCTTCAGGCCTACACCCACTGGACCGGCGACAAGGCCTACGCCCTATCGATGCGCGGGCTGGTGGAGCGGTTAGCTCAATACCTGATCTGGGTGGACCGCGACCAGTCGGGCTTCGCCAGCGAGGGCGTCGACCACGCCATCGGCGACGATCAGGGGTTGGCGCCCTTCTCCCGCAGGCAGACCTCGCTGGCGGTCAAGCGGGCTGCGGCGCTGCGCGGCGCCGCGGTGCTGCTGACCATCGCCGGCGACGGGGAGCTTTCCCAGCGGTGCGAGGACATCGCTGAGGCCGACCTGCAAAAGATCGAGCGCCAGGCCTGGCTGGCCGACCACTACGCCGTGTCGGTGGAGGCCGCGGGTCCAGGGCTCCTGGAGCCCTGGGGCGGCGCGCCGCTGGGCGGCTTTGAGCGCGTGCGCGGCTGGGACGCCTACTCCATCTACACCAGCAACGCGCTGCTGCTGCCCATGCTCATCGGCCAGCCCCCCCTGCTGGAGGAGGCCCGCGTCCGCAAGGACATCATCAGCACCATGCGGGAGAACCTGAGCCGCTACGGCTGCGGGCACACCTCGCTGGAGCCCGAGAGCATCTGGGTCAGCCAGAACCTGTGGCGCGACCACATGGCCCGCTACCTGGGCATGGCTGGCGGCCTCTCCGCCCAGCACTACTGGGACCTCCAGCTCGCCAGCAACACCTTCCAGCAGTCGCTGGGCTACGTGGACACCTACATCAACAACAACCTGGCCTTCCACCCTCGCGGGGTCACAGCGATGGGCTACCTGCTGGCCGGGCCGCGGCTTATCATCGACCGCCTGGCTGCGGGCGGGGTCTACATCACGGTCGATCCCGACCGCGACCGGCCCCAGCGCTGGCCGCTGTTGCCCCTGGCCGACTGGCGTGCCGGCAAGATCCCCGTCTGCGTCGTGGACGAGGCCGGCAGGGTCACCATCGAGGGCAAGATCGACCCCGTCATCATCCATGGCTCGGACCCCACCACCTCGCCCACCTCCGCCGGCCTCATCGGCTGATCCTCACAGCCTGGACGCTGGCAAGCAGCCAGACCACCCGCGACGAGATAGAATCTGGGGGAGAATCCGGGGGAATGGGGGGCGTCATCTGCAACCTTCTTGCCGCGGGGATTTTTCCATGGACCAGCTCCGGTCGATTCTTGTCGGCGTCGATTTCACGCCCGGCTCCGCTACGGCACTGGCGCAGGCCATCCGCATCGCCAAGTGGAACCGGGCCCAGCTCCATGTCGTCCACGCGATCGACCCGCTGGTCGTCACCGACCTGGAGGAGGCGCTGACCCCCTACACGCACCTGGCCTCCTACGCCCAGGAGATGCCCGAGACGCTGGAGGCCGACGCCCGCGCCGAGTGGCAAAGCTTTGTTGCTGAGATCCCCGGCGCCCAGGATTTGTCGATTCAGATCATCATCGGCCACCCGGTCAACACGCTGCTGCGGCAGGTGCAGGAGAAGGCCGCGGACCTGCTGGTGCTGGGCACGCACGGCACGTCGCCCGACAGCGGGACGGGCACCCTTGCCGCGGCGTGCGTCCGCCGGGCGTCCACCAAGGTGCTGCTGGTGCGCCAGCCGCAGCGCGGGCCGTTCAAGACCGTCCTGGTGGGCGTGGACTTTTCCGACGCCTCCCGCGAAGCGGTGGACCAGGCGCTGCGCATCGCGGCGCAGGACAACGCCACCGTCCACATCCTGCACGTCTTCTACGGCCCCTGGCATCGCCTGCACTACCGCGCCCCGACGCTGGAGGCCGACCCGGACTTCCAGAAGCAGTACCGCGCCACCCTCTTGCGCCGGCTGGAGCAATTCTGCGAGCCGGCCCGCCCCGAGGTGGGTTGGGCCAAGCCGCAGTTCCACCTGCTCGATTACCGCAGCCACGGTGTCGGGCTGATCGATTTCGCCCGCAGGATCGAGGCCGACCTGGTCGTCCTGGGCTCACGCGGGCGGACGAACCTGCGCGAGCTACTGCTGGGCTCCACCGCGGAGCGCGTCGTGCGCGACACGCCCTGCTCCATCCTGGTGATCAAGCCCAAGGATTGACGGGCGGATCGACGGCGGCTGATTCCCGACTGCTGATCGCCCATTGAGTTGCCTATTAAAAGGAACGCCAGCGGCGGCCGGTAACGGCTGCTGCGACGCTCATCCATCGTCCATGGGCGGTGAAAATCCCTGAAAAATCCCCCATTTCAGGTCCCTAAATCCCCGCTTCCCATTTCCTGCGGATGGGAAACTGTGCCGGCCGTGCCGACTGGGGGCTTTCCCTAAGGTGCAAAAAGCGGGCAAACCCCGTTGGCGGGGTTGTTTCGGGCGGATTCATATCGTCTGGTTTCAACGCTGCGGTGGTGCGTTGGCGCGGCTGACGCAAGCTGCGGCGGATGAGTCGTCCAGAGGATTAAGTCAGTGAACCCGATGGACGATTCAAGGATGGGGCATCCCCCAAGACCAGCCGTTGCCGTGCGGGCCCGGGCGGAAGCGGTCGATCGAGGGGCGAGGCTCGACAGCCTGGGCGCAACGTCCTAACCGGAAAAGGTTTGTCATGAATCGGGCATCCACGAACCCCGTAAGGTCCACCCTCAAGAGGAGAACACTTATGTCGGTACGTACGCAGCGGCACAAAGGCTTCACCCTGGTTGAAATTCTGATCGTCGTGGTGATCCTGGGCATCCTCGCGGCGATCGTCATCCCGCAGTTCACCAACGCCAGCGAGTCCGCCAAGGCCTCGAGCCTGGTGAGCCAGCTCCAGACGATCCGCAGCCAGCTCGAGCTGGCCAAGGTCCAGCACAAGGGGGTGTACCCCGACCTGGCGAGCAGCGACGGCTGGGATCTGCTGACCAAGAAGACCGATCCCACGGACACCTATGACATTCCGACCACCGCGGACGGCGACGAGGTTGGGCCGTACCTCCAGCAGGCGCCCAAGAACCCCTTCTCGCCGGATCCGGATG
>DASVCG010000565.1:0-3114 GCA_036381755.1 Phycisphaeraceae bacterium
TCCCAGCAACAGGCCGACACGGATCAGGCGTACGCGGATCATGGCCGGCCCTTCCGGGTCAACCCCGCTTCGAGGAATCCATAGATGTGCTGGGCCAGGATCGCTGGATCGTCAGGCGGGCCGCCATAGAGCATGACCGAACGCACCATGCTCGGAATGAACCTCGCCGTCCATACCGGGTGCGCATCCTCGAATACACCCGCAGCGACCCCTCGGCGGATCGTCTGCTCGATCAGATTCGCCAGCTCCTCGCGCTTGCGGGCCCAATCGGGATTGCTCTGGGAAGGCGGTCCGACCCGGCGCATCAGCTCGAACAGGTGCGGGTTGTGCACCGCATACGCGGTGAACGCGTGGACGATGATCCGCAACGCCTCCAGCGGCGATTGCTCGCCATCGGCAAGCCGACGCCGCAACTCATCCACCAGGTCCGCAAACCCCTGGTAGAGCACGGAGAAATACAGGCTCTCCTTGCTCTTGAAATAGGTATAGAGCGTGCCCTTGCCGATTCGCGCCTTGGCCGCGATCTCGTCGAGCCGGACCTCATGGAACGGCCGGCTTGCAAACAGCTCCGCAGCAATGGCGAGGATTTTTTCGCGCTTTTGCTGGTCCGGGACCTGCATCGTGAATCACCCTGATTCGGTTTCCGTCTTGGCGTCATCCGCGCCGCGGCTGCCGCCCTCCCCTTCGCGAACCATCCGCTGAGCCTGGTCGACAATCCACTGCTGGGCCGCCTCGAAGCCCACGCGGGCTGTGTCGATGCACAGGTGATAGTTGCGGGCGTCGTACCAGTCGCGTCCCGTGGCTCGGCGGATGTAGTGTTCGCGGTCCCGATCAGCCTGCTCCAGGAGCGCATCGGCCTGCTGAGCGTTGTAAAGCTGCTCCACACGCTGCCGCCGCCAGGCCCGCGGAGCATGCACGAAGACGTTGAACAAACGGGCATGGCCCTCGAGGAAATGGAACCCGCCACGCCCCACCACCACGCAATGCCCCTGACGGGCCAAACGGCACATCACCCGCTGCTGAACCTCCAGCAACTGTTCGTCGGGCACGGGCTGAAGCGGCGGCGGGATGTACACGCTCTCCGGGGCGCCCAGGGCGAACGCCCGCAGCAATTGCGACCAAAACCTGGTCAGCCGCTCCTCCTGCGGGGCCAGATCGGCTGCATCCACGCCCAGCTCTTGAGCCGCCTGACGCAGCAGCTCGCGATCCAGGTACGGCCAACCGAGCCGATCCGCCACCCGCTGGGCCAGGTAGGACCCGCCGCTGCCAAGCTGGCGAGCGACCGTAACACACACGAACGGAGGCTCGGGCATAATAGAGGAAGCTCCTGATTAATACCGACCAGTCAGTATTGCACATGCCGCCAGAGCAATCAAGTTCGCTCCCCCGCGCAGGCAAGATTTATTCATATAAATTTCTATTTAAAGCACTTAAAAGAATTGATGCCCGAGTATCGTATCCGCTAGCGGATGTCGCAGCAGGCCGGATCGAGGAAGGATTTGTAAACATCATCGCGGATGTCGTATCGTGTCCGCAGTCGTTTGAACCGATGGGACATGCTTGGCCATGTCAGACTTCATAGCGCCCCCACCCGGACCGCTGCGCCGAATCTCAATGTTCCTCGCTGGCGCCCATGTCCCACATGAGCACCCCCACACCCGCTGGCCCGAGGTGCACCTCAACCCCCTCGGTACCGATGCGGACCTGGCCATCGCCTTGTATCTGTCGGGCTTGATCGATCGGGCGGATCGGGCGGATGCTCAACCGAGTTGCCTGGTGGCAGCTCGTGTTGACCAGTCCGACATAGACACGCTGATTCAGCGCCCGCGTCCACATCACAACCTTGTCGTTGCCTCCCTCGACCCGGAACTCGGGCGTCGTCTGCGTGGACAGCAGGATCGGCTCGAGCTCGCGCAGCTCATGCATGACCCTTGAGAAAGAAGCCCACACCTCCGGCAGGTCAGCCATCGCGTAGCCGCTGGCCCCCTTCTGCTGGAGCCAGTAGTACACCACTCCCATGGCTCCGTGGGCGATCCCCAGGTGCGCCTGGGCACGCAGCTCCTGCTCGTTGGGGCGGTGGTCCCCGTCCGAGGGGAAGGACAGGTCCGGCATGCTCTCCCGCACGCTGCGCAGCGCCCGGTTGTCGTGACCCTGCAAGACCGGCCAAACCGGCTTGCGGTCCCCGAACATCTCGATTGCGTATTGGAGCGTCCCGGAAATCGGGGCCAGGGAACGTAGCTCGTCGCTGCTGGCGATAATCGGGTACCGATCGCACCAGATGATGTCGGTGAACGGGCTGAACATCACCATATTGGTCGGCCGATTGAAGACCATCACGGCTGGGTGGTTCGGATCCAGGCGCTTGATCAGGTGATACGTCAGCGCCGCGTTCGCCACCGGTGTGCTGTCGTGCATCGGCTCATCCATCATGTACCACAGCCACAGCGCCCGCTCCCCGGACAACTCCGCGATAATCTGCGCCAGCCCTTCCCGGTCGAACGCCCGCACCATCTTCCGCGGCAGCCCCATGAACACGCCCAGGCCCAGCTCATCCGCCCGCTGCAGGTACTGCCTCGCCTGCTGGATGTACACCTCGGGGTCTTGCGTGCCGGTCTCGAACCAATAGTCGTGCACCATGTTGAAGCCGGCATCGCGGGCGGTGGGCAGCGCGTCGATGAACTCATCCCGGTTGCCGCTGCGATAGCCGCCGACCACGAACGTCGGTCGGTCATTGACGATCAGCTCGCCTCGGCTGCCGAGCGTGACGCGCGGCGGGCTGGGCTGGTGATTGACGAAGAACGTGTACGACACAGGGTTCGACTTGTGGCGCACGTTGATCGGGTGCGCGTACTGCACCTCGATCCGGTTGAGCCCCACGCGCAGGTCGCGGTCCGGCGTGAGTGTTAGCACATTGAGTCGGGTGCGCCATGTCGAGCCCGGCAGCGCCTGCCCGTTCAGTGACAGCTTCTGAACCGTGATGGGCTCGAGCCCGATGCCCGCCAAGTCGAGTGTCAGCTTGGGCCGCGGCTCGGTGGTGAACGCGGGATGGATGACGCCAGGTGGCGCCACCGTATAGGGGTCGTACTCACCCTGGTTGTAGTAGCCCTGAGCCCA